>NZ_JACDCU010000242.1 GCF_013817365.1 Methylibium sp.
CGGCACCAGCGCCCTGGCCTCGAGCCACCGCGAAGCGCCCTTCCTCGCCATGAGCGGCCGCGCCGTTGACGGCACCGACCTCTACATGTTCCGCAGCTACGAGCCCGGCCGTCAGGACTACGTGACCGTAATCGCCGACTACATCCCCTTCCATGATCCGCAGGGCGGGCCCAACTTCTATCAGTTCGACCCGGACGCGGTGTACGAGATCCACTTCGACAACAACGGCGACGCCAAGGAAGACCTGACCTTCCAGTTCCGTTTCGACAGCACCTCCAAGTCGAAGACACTCTCGGTCGGCGGCAAGCAGATCAAGATTCCAGTCATCAACTCGGGGCCGATCGACGGCGTCAACCCGGCCACGCTCAACTTGCGCGAAACCTACAGCATCGACGTGGTGCGCGGCGACCGCCGGTCCGGCCAGCGCGGCAAAGTCACCAAGGCTGGCGGCGGCGAGGTGTTCGACAAGCCGGTCGACAACATCGGCACCAAGAGCTTTCCCGGCGGCTACGAGGCCTACGCCAAGCTGCACATGTACGACGTCGCCATCCCCGGCTGCGGCAACGGCCGCGTGTTCGTCGGCCAGCGCGAGGAGCCCTTCTACATCGCGGTGGGCAAGATCTTCGACCTCATCAACCTCGACCCGCTGGGCCCAGTGGGCGGCAATTCGAACGACCTCGAGTTCAAGAACATCAGCTCGGTGGTGATGGAGTTGCCCATCGCTTGCGTGGCCTCCGCCGGCGATCCCGTGGTCGGTGCCTACACCACCTCCAGCCTTCGCCAGGGCCGGCTGCTCAATCCCTCGCCGCCTTCGCGCATCGGCGCGGCGGCCATCTACGCCGGCCCGCTGGCGCAGGTCTCGCGGCTGGGCATGCCGCTGGTCAACGAAGTGATCATCGGCCTGGAAGACAAGGACCGCTTCAACGCCTCCAAGCCGATGGACGACACCGCCTTCCTGGACTACGTGACGAACCCGGCGCTGCCGGCCTTCATCGAATCGCTGTTCCCGGTTCAGGCTCCCACCAACTTCCCCAGGACCGACCTCGTCGCGGCCTTCCTGACCGGGCTGGAAGGCGTCAACCAGCCGCAGAACGTGGTGCCTTCCGAGATGTTGCGGCTCAACACCTCGATCGCGCCGACGGCCATCGCAGGGCAGAACCCGCTGGGCGTGGCGGGCGGCGACAACGCGGGCTTCCCGAACGGGCGCCGGCCGGGTGACGACGTTGTCGACGTGTCGCTGCGCGTGGCCATGGGCGCGCTGTGCGTGCTGAGCGGCGCCGGAGACACGCTCAACGTCGGCTGCACGCCGGCGGATGCACCTGCGGGCGGGCTGGCCTTTACCGACGGCGTGCGCCGCACGGCCGCAGAGTTCCCGAACGCGTTCCCCTACCTGAACACGCCGATCCCCGGCTCGTTCAACGATTGAAGGGGGACGCCATGACTCAGCACTCTCACAACCGACCGGCCGGCTGGACGGCCGCCACGCTGCTCGCCGCCACCGTCGCCCTCTCCGCCTGCGGCGGCGGGGGCGGGGGCAGCAGCGGCGGCAATGGCGGTGGCACCGCCGGGCCTTCGCAGCCCGGTGCCACCGTGCCCGACAGCGCCATGTCCTCGACTGCCAACCTGCTGCGCTTCATGAGGTCGTGGGCGGTGGACGACACCATCGAGCCCTACGCCCTCAGCGACCAGCCGCCGCCCCGCGACGAGGGCGATGCGGTGTCGGTCAACTGAAGCCTGCTTTCGACGCACGCGACATCACCGTTCAAGAACAAGGAGCTTTCATGAAATTCAAACCCCTGGCGCTGGCTGCAACGCTCGCACTGTCATCGTCGCTCGCGTTCGGCGACGACCTCACGCAAACGCTGGTGCTCACGCCCGACAACGGGTCGTTCTCTGCGGGCCTGACGGCCACTCACGTGGAGAGCAGCTTCTTCGTCGACACGTTCAGTTTCGAGCTGCCCGCGATGCAGACGGGCACGGTGACGGCGGAGTTCTTCTCCACCGATGCCAATCTCGATCTGCTCTTCGGCTTCTTGGAAGGAGAGGGCTACTTCTTCACGGGCTCTCCGGGCGGGCAGACGGCTTCGGTCACGGTCCCCAGCCTCAGCGGGCTGCAAACCGTGAGCGTGTCCGGCACGGCGGGCGATCCGTTCGCCGGGTCGACCTCGCTTTCGGCCAGCTACACCGGCAACATCACCTTCACGCCGGATACGGTGGGGGTGATCCCCGAACCCGCGACGTATGCGCTGATGCTGGCCGGCCTGGGCTTGGTCGGCTTCATGGCGCGCCGCCGCGGCAGGGCCTGAAGACTCCCGTCTGAAGAACGCTCAGCGAGCCTGCGGCTCGCTGAGCGGCGCTTCTTCAGCGCCGTCTCTGACCAGAGGGGCGAAGTCGGTCACGTCGGGCAAATCGGCCCGCCAGCGGACGAGCCGGTTGCGTCCGCCGCGCTTGGCGGCGTATAGCGCCATGTCGGCACGGCGCAGCAGCGTTTCGTGCGGGCCGCTTTCCAGATCGGCCACGCCGATCGACACCGTTACCGTGTCGAGTGCACGCTCGTCGTGCGTCAGGCGCAAGGCGGCAATTTGCTCACGCAGGTGCTCGAGCCGGGCACTGCTTTCCTCCAGCCGAGCATTCGGCAACAGCACCGTCAGCTCCTCGCCACCGACACGGCAGGCCGTGTCGTAGGAGCGCACGAAGCCGAGCAGTTCGTGCGCCACCGCCTTGATGACCTCGTCGCCGGCCTCGTGACCGAAGGTGTCGTTGAAGGTCTTGAAGTGGTCGATGTCGAACAGGGCCAGCACCAAGTTGCCCCCGGACCGTTCGGCACGGCTGATTTCCAGCGCCATCACCTGGTCGAAGTGGCGGCGGTTGAAGAGCCCCGTCATCGCGTCGCGCACCGCCTGCTCGCGCAGCGACACGCGCAGGTCGAGGTTGACGAGCGACAACTCGAGCGCGTGGGAAAGCGTCTCGCCGGCCCAGGTTGCCGTGGCCAGGGCGTCTTCGTCGAGCGGCGCATGGGTCACCAGATGCAGCAGCACCGGCGGCTGCGACGGCGCCATCAGCGGCACGCAGATCGCATGCGTCATTCCAGGCGGAAGTTGCGAGCCGCTGCCGAAGTGGCCGCACACGGGGCTGAGTCGTCGGGTCGCGCCGTCGGCGCCGGTCACGTGCACGCGGTTGCGGCGCACCGCCCAGCAGTCGGCCGCCTTGCCGCGCTCGGTCTCGAAGAACTCGCCCCAGCGCGCCGCGATGCCGGCGCTGCCGTCCTCGTCGGCCACGCAGATCGCGCCGTCCCAGCGCGGGAAGAGGGCCGGGCCACCTTGCGCGATCACGTCCAGGCCCTGGCCGCGTGTCTCGCACTGCTGCAGCAGTTCGGTGAGCTGTTGCAGGCTTTCCATGAAACGCTGGCCGGCGCTCATGGTCCTGACGAGATTTTGCAGGTCATCGCTGCGCGCCTCAGGTTGCGGCTCGGCCGCCGCATCGCGCCGCTCGTGCAGCGGTGACGAGTAACCGAGGGCCACACGCTGGCGCTGGGCCGCAGGGTCCACGCGCAGCTGGAGCAGGCGCCGCTCGCCGCTGCCGTCGGCCACCCGCAACTCGCAGGCCTGCACGTGGCCCGGCTCAGCTTCGGCCCGGGCGACGCAGGCCGCCAGTGCCGCGTGGTCCTCGACGTCTATCCACGTCAGCAGCGTTTCGTCGGCCATGCTGCCGTGCGCAGCAGGCGCAACCGTGCCATCGCCGAACGCCGGCGCCGGCGGCAGGGCGTTCGAGGGGCCCGCGTGCAACTGCGACTGCGTTCGCGCCTGCGAACCCATCGCCAGATCCGTTCGCAAACGATAAGGCGGCTTGAGCTCGAAACCAAAGCGGCGCACCGGGCCACTGGCAAAGAGCGCGTGCTCGTTGCGCAACGCCTGCTCGGCGTGCCGCAGGGCCTGCTCGGCGCTGTCGCGCGCCGCGTTCAGGGCGCGCTCGCGAGCCGCCTGCGCATGGCTCGCGGCCAGCGCCCGCTCGGCTTCCACCCGCTCGAGGCGCTGGGCCAGCTCCACATTGGCGCGTCGCAACACGAGCAGTTCGGCGTGCCGGCGCTGCCGCCGCCTGCGCAGGCGCAGGACGCCGAGCACCAGCAGCGCCAGCAGCAGTGCCAGGCCGGCACCCACGCCCCATGACACGGCGTTGCTGTCGCCTGGAAGCGGTGCAGCGCAAACGCGGTCGACTGCGCCGCCAAACGCCAACCCCGCTACGAGCCGCGGGCATCGCCTGGGAAGGCGCAGGGCTTGCTCCAGCCGGCCAGAGACCGGCCCAGCCGCTGTGAGCGGGCATCCGGGTGTCGCTGGCCACTGCGCCTCTTCGGAACTCCGCACGCCGTCCCTTGAATTCAATCGCGTCATGAGGCAATCGGTGTACCACGCCAGCGGGAGCGTTCGCGAGCGGCACGACGGGGCGAATGCAGCGAGCCGGACACCGAGCGCGAGGCGCGCGAAGATGCGTGCCTGCGGGCAACCCGAGCCCTGGCGCCGAACGCCCTGCCCTCGACGAACCGAAAGACCTGCCATGACCTCTGCGCTTCCTGCCCGAACCGAGCGCGACAGCCTGGGCGAAGTGAGCGTTCCTGCCGATGCGCTCTACGGCGCGCAAACCCAGCGCGCCATCGACAACTTCCACCTCAGCGGCGAGCCGATGCCGCGGCGCCTGATCGCCGCGCTGCTCCTCGTGAAGGCCGCGGCGGCGAGCGCCAACCTCCAGTGCAACAGCATGGAGCCCGCGCTCACCGAGGCCATCGAGCAGTCCTGCGAGCAGTTGCTGGCCGGGGGCGACGAACAAGCGGACCTGATGACGCACTTTCCGATCGACGTGTTCCAGACCGGCTCGGGCACCAGCTCCAACATGAATGCCAACGAGGTCGTCGCCACCCTGGCGGCACGCCGCCTGGGCAAGCCGGTGAGCGCGAACGACGACGTCAATCGCGCGCAAAGCAGCAACGACGCCATTCCCTCGGCGATCCACATCGCCGCCGCGCTGGCGCTCGTGCACGAGTTGCTGCCGGCGCTCGACCATCTGCGCGCGGTGCTGCGCGAACGCGCGCCGGGTCTGCGAAAACACGTGAAGACCGGCCGCACCCACCTGATGGACGCCATGCCGGTGCGCCTGGACCAGGTCCTCGGCGGCTGGGCCAGCCAGATCGAGGCCGACATCGCCCGGCTGCGCGAGCAACTGCCCGCGCTGCTGCGGCTGGCGCAGGGCGGCACGGCGGTCGGCACCGGCGTGAACGCACCCCCCGAATTCGCGGCCCTGTTCTGCGCGGCGCTGAACGCACGCACCGGCCTGGCCTTCGAGCCCGCGCCCGACTTCTTCGCCGCGATGGGCGCACAGGACACGGCCGCATCTCTCTCGGGCCAGCTCAAGACCTGCGCGGTCAGCCTGATGAAGATCGCCAACGACCTGCGCTGGATGAACTCGGGCCCGCTCGCCGGCTTGGGCGAGATCGAACTGCCGGCGCTGCAGCCGGGCTCGTCGATCATGCCGGGCAAGGTCAACCCGGTCATCCCCGAAGCCGTGGCGATGATCTCGGCGCAGGTCATCGGCAACGACACCACCGTCACCATCGCTGCGCAGTCGGGCAACTTCGAGCTCAACACCATGCTGCCGGTGATCGCACGCAACCTGCTGGAAAGCATCGTGCTGCTGGCCAACGGCAGCCGCGCGCTGGCCGACAAGGCGATCGCCGGCTTTCGCGTGAACGAAGCGCGGCTGCAGGAGAGCCTGGCGCGCAACCCGGTGCTAGTGACGGCGCTCAACCCGATCGTCGGCTACGCCAAGGCGGCCGAGATCGCCAAGACCGCCTACCGCGAAGGCCGGCCCGTCCTCGACGTGGCCGACGAGCTTACCGACCTCGGCCGCGAGCGGCTGGCCGGGCTGCTCGATCCACGCGCACTCACGGGCGACGCCTGAGACCGACTTGCGTTCGATCGGCCAATGCACTGGGCTTCTGTGGTCGGCCTTTGCTGACTTCGGCCCGCGGTGGTATTGCGTTGCGGGGGTTGCGGGCGTTGGGCGTGGGCAAAGCCGCGGGCGGGCGGCGGGCTTCGCTTCGGTGCGGCGGTCGGCCCTGCGGGCCGACTGCGCTGCGCTGCTCGGTCTCGTGGCTGCGTCGCGGAACTCGCTTCGTTCGCTGCGCTCACTGCGCTCAGACAGCCGCGACGAGTCAGTTGACGAAGCGCGCTGCGCGCGCGGCCACGAGCCCTGCGCTGCTCGCCGCCGCACAGGCGCTGCGCCCGCCGCCCGCCCGCGGC
>NZ_JACDCU010000243.1 GCF_013817365.1 Methylibium sp.
TAAGCTCGGCGCTGCGCCCTGAAAACGAGCGCCCCCGCGCCAAGCAAGGGCACGAGGCTTGCAAGACGCAACGCGCAATGCGCTGACGAAGCCTTTGTTGGAAAGGACACACGTGGATCTGCTCCCGCGCGAGAAAGACAAGCTCCTGCTCTTCACCGCCGCGCTGCTGGCCGAGCGCCGCAAGGCGCGCGGTGTGAAGCTCAACGTGCCAGAGGCCATCGCCCTGATCAGCGCAGCCATCCTCGAAGGCGCACGCGACGGCAAGAGCGTGGCGCAGCTGATGAGCGAGGGCCGGCAGGTGCTCACGCGCGCCGATGTGATGGACGGCGTGGCCGAACTCGTTCCCGACATCCAGGTCGAGGCCACCTTCCCCGACGGCACCAAGCTGGTGACAGTGCACCAACCGATTCCATGAACGAAGGAGACAACACCATGCACAAGCTCGCGATCCTCGCTGCCGCCATGACGCCCGCACTTGCCCGAGCCCATCCCGGCCACGGCATCGAAGCCGAGTGGCACGCGCATGCCGGCGATGCGCTCGGCTTGCTGGCCCTCGCCGTGGGCGTCGGCGTGGCGCTATGGCTGTCGCGAGGCAAGTGAGCATGGTGCCGGGCGAGCTGTTCACCGACGGCCCCGACCACGTGCTCAACCCGGGGCGTCGCACGCTCACTTTGGTGGTGGCCAATGGCGGCGATCGGCCGATCCAGGTGGGTTCTCACTACCACTTCGCCGAGACCAACGGCGCACTGCGCTTCGACCGCGTTGCTGCGCGCGGCATGCGCTTGAACATCGCCTCCGGCACGGCGGTGCGCTTCGAGCCCGGCCAGCAGCGCACGATCGAGCTGGTCGACTACGCGGGCGCACGACAGGTGTTCGGTTTTCGCGGCCTCGTGCAGGGAGCGCTGTGATGGCGGCAAGCGCAGCGTCTTGCTGCGTCAAGCAAGCGAGCGGTCCATTGAAGGGCCAGGAGCGCTACAGCGCGGCCCAGGAGTCGTCATGACCATCGGCCGCCGCGCATATGCCGAGATGTACGGCCCCACGGTCGGCGACCGGGTGCGCCTTGCCGACACCGAACTCATCATAGAAGTCGAAGCCGACCACACGCTGCGCGCCGGCGGCTACGGCGAGGAAGTGAAGTTCGGCGGCGGCAAGACCATCCGCGACGGCATGGGCCAGTCGCAGCGCGCGAACGGCCCAGGGGCGGAGGATGCGGTCGATTGCGTCATCACCAACGCACTCGTCCTCGATCACTGGGGCATCGTCAAGGCCGACATCGGCCTGCGCGGCCAGCGCATTTGCGCGATCGGCAAGGCCGGCAACCCCGACGTGCAGCCGGGCGTGGACATCGTCATCGGCCCCGGCACCGAGATCATCGCGGCCGAAGGGATGATCCTCACCGCCGGCGGCATCGACAGCCACATCCACTTCATCTGCCCCCAGCAGATCGAGGAGGCCCTGGCGAGCGGCATCACCACCATGCTCGGCGGCGGCACCGGGCCGGCCACCGGCACCTTCGCGACCACCTGCACGCCGGGGCCGGAGAACATCGCCCAGATGCTGCGCGCTGCCGAGGCCTTCCCGATGAACCTGGGCTTCATGGGCAAGGGCAACGCCAGCCGGCCCGAGGCGCTGCGCCAGCAGATCGAGGCCGGCGCCATCGGCCTGAAGCTGCACGAGGACTGGGGCACGACGCCGGCGGCGATCGACTGCTGCCTCAGCGTGGCGGAGGAGACCGATACGCAGGTGGCGATTCACACCGACACGCTCAACGAGAGCGGCTTCGTCGAAGACACCATCGCAGCGTTCAAGGGCCGCACCATCCACAGCTTTCACACCGAAGGCGCGGGCGGCGGCCATGCGCCGGACATCCTCAAGGTGGTGGGCGAAGCCAATGTGCTGCCCTCCTCCACGAACCCGACACGGCCCTACACCGTCAACACCATCGACGAGCATCTGGACATGCTGATGGTTTGCCACCACCTCGACGCGTCGATCGCCGAGGACCTGGCCTTCGCCGAGAGCCGCATCCGCCGCGAGACGATTGCGGCAGAGGACGTGCTGCACGATCTGGGGGCGATCTCGATCTTCAGCTCGGACTCGCAGGCGATGGGTCGGGTCGGCGAAGTGGTGCTGCGCTGTTGGCAGACGGCGCACAAGATGAAGGTGCAGCGGGGGTGGCTGCAGCCCTCACCCCCCGCCCTCTCCCGCGGGGCTGGGGAGGAAGACAATACCGCCGGCGCAGGAGAGACAGCCGGACAAGCTCCCTCTCCCGCGCAGTGGGAAAGGGCGGGGGGTCAGGGTCTGGCCCAGCACTCCCAACGCAACGACAACTTCCGCGCCAAGCGCTACGTCGCGAAGTACACCATCAACCCCGCACTCGCCCACGGCATCGCCCACGAAGTCGGCAGCGTCGAGGTCGGCAAGTGGGCCGACCTGGTCTTGTGGCGGCCCGGCTTCTTCGGCATCAAACCCAGCCTCGTACTCAAGGGCGGTTTCATCGCGCAGGCGCTGATGGGCGATGCCAACGCCAGCATCCCCACGCCGCAGCCGGTGCATTCTCGGCCGATGTTCGGTGCCTTCGGCGGCGCACTGGCGCGCGGCTCGCTCAGCTTCGTGAGCCAGGCGGCGCTGGCCGCCGGCATCGGCGAACACCTCGGCCTGCGCAAGTCGCTGGCGGCCGTGCGCGGCTGCCGCACGGTGAAGAAGACCGACATGATCCACAACGCCTGGCTGCCGCGCATGGAGGTCGACGCCCAGACCTACGCGGTGCGCGCCGACGGCCAGCTGCTCACCTGCGAGCCGGCCGCGGTGCTGCCGATGGCGCAGCGCTATTTCCTGTTCTGACTCTTGCGCGTGCGGCGCCAGCGACCGCAGGCCGCCCGCGTTCAACCGACTCCGCAGCCAATCGACAATGCCGCCATGCTGACCTTCAACAAACTCATCTCCGGCGGCCGCGGCCTGGCGCCGGTGCTGCTGAAACGCGCTGCCGCCGTCGAACTCGACTGGGACGTTCGTCAGAAGAGCCGCTTCGACGCGACCGACTCGCTGGGCCGCACCCTCGGCGTGTTTCTGCCGCGCGGCACGGTGCTTCGCGGCGGCGACGTGCTGGTGGCCGAAGACGGCTCGCTGATGCGCGTGATCGCTGCTGCCCAGCCGGTGCTGCAGGTCACCCTGTGCGCCGAGCACGGCGCGCCCTTCGACCTGATGCGCGCCGCTTATCACCTGGGCAATCGCCACGTCGCCCTGGAACTGCAGCCGGACCGTCTGCAGTTCGAACCCGACCACGTGCTCGCCGCCATGCTGCGGGCCATGCACCTGACCGTGACCGAAGCGCAGGCACCGTTCGAGCCCGAAGCCGGCGCCTATGCGGCCGGCGGCGGACACGCGCACTCGTCTCGGCAGATTCAGGAGCACGAGCATGAGCACGGCGGGGAGCACGGTCACGGTCCCAAGCCGGCTGCCGACCGAGGCCGGCCGGTCGGCATCGCCGTGCAGGCGGCCCCGGTGCCGCACGTTCACGGCCCGGGCTGCGGGCACGATCACGGGCACTGATCACCGCGATGCCGCGCGTACGCCGACCGGTCGCGCCGACGAGTGCCGCGACCTGGCTGACCTTGAGCTGGCTGGCCTCGCCCGCCCTGCCCGTCGGCGGTTTCAGCTATTCCGAAGGATTGGAGCCGGCAGTCGAGGCGGTTCGTGTGAGCGACGAAGCATCGGCACGCGCCTGGCTGCTCGACCAGTTGCACCTGAGCCTCGGGCGCAGCGACCTGCCGGTCGTCGGCAAGGCGCTCGGCGCATGGCGGCGGCGCGATGCGGAGTCGGTCCGCGAGCTCAACGCCTGGATCGACACGACCCGCGAGACGCGCGAATTGCGCCAGCAGACACAGCAAATGGGCCGCTCGCTGCTGGAATGGCTGCGCAACCGGGCGCCCGACGATCCGCGGCTGGCGCAACTCGCTGCGCTGCCACCGGCGCCGACCTGGCCGATCGCCTTCGCACTCGCTGCCGAGCAAGCCGCAGCCACGCCCCGCGAAGCCGGCCTGGCCTTCGCGTTCGGGTGGGCGGAGAACATGGTGCAGGCCGCGCTCAAGGCCGTGCCGCTCGGCCAGAGCGCCGGCCAGCGCGTGCTGGCTGCTCTGGTCGATGCGATCCCCGCGGCCGTGGACAACGCGCTGAGGGTGAGCGAAGGCCAGCGGCAAGCCTTCACGCCCATGCTCGCCATCCTGTCGGCGCAGCACGAAGCACAGTACTCGCGCCTGTTCCGCTCCTGAACCCGTCAACACAAGGAAAGGCAACGCCATGAGCGCCCTGCACAACATCGCCAACCGGACCAAGCGATTGCCGCCGCTGCGCGTGGGCGTGGGCGGCCCGGTCGGCAGCGGCAAGACAACGCTCGTCGAACTGTTGTGCAAGACGATGCGCGAGCGCTACGACCTGGTCGTCATCACCAACGACATCTACACCAAGGAAGACCAGCGTCTGCTCACGGTGGCGGGCGCACTCGAGGCCGAACGAATCATGGGCGTGGAAACAGGCGGCTGCCCGCACACTGCCATCCGCGAAGACGCCTCGATCAACCTCGAAGCGCTCGACCGCATGCTGGAGCGCTTTCCGAACGCCGACATCGCGTTCATCGAAAGCGGTGGCGACAACCTCGCCGCCACCTTCAGCCCGGAACTCAGCGACCTGACGATCTACGTGATCGACGTGGCCGCCGGCGAAAAGATCCCGCGCAAGGGCGGGCCCGGCATCACGAAGAGCGACCTGTTCGTGATCAACAAGACCGACCTCGCCCCGCATGTCGGCGCCGATCTCGAGATCATGGCGGCCGACACCCGGCGCATGCGCCAGGGCCCGGCCGGCTTGAAGCCCTTTGTCATGACCAACCTGAAGACGCACGAGGGCCTGACGGAAGTGGTCAGCTTCATCGAACGCCGCGGCATGCTCGGCGAAGCCGGCCACACCGGCACAAGCGCAGACGCATGAAGTCCTGCGCGGGCTGAAGCGGCGACTGTTCGTCCTGCCCGCTCCCTCGCCCGGCGCTGCAGCCACACGGCGCCGAGGAACGCCGATTGCTCAAGACCGTCGGCCGCGACATCGAGTGTCGCGCGCTACATGCCACGGACTCGCCACAAGGCGCCGGACGGCAGCGAGAGCAAGGCCAACACCAACAGCGGTTGAGCGTCGGCTCGTTTTGTCGCGCCCTATCCGCGCGTACCGAGCCGCTCGATGCGCTCCACGATCTGTTGCACGCTCTGCGTGGTGTGGTTCATGCGCTCGGCCGCGACAGCCGCCCCGGAAGCCGCCTGACCGGTCTCCGCTTGCGCGAAAGCGCGCACCCAGTGGCTTGCCGGAGCCACCGCCTTCAGGGTCACGCCGAGGCCGAGCCGCTCGAGCCTCGCGGCGTTGTCGAACTGGTCGTGTGCAAAGGGCACCACGATCTGTGGCACGCCCGCTGCAAGCGCTTCGGCGCAGGTCCCGATGCCGCCATGGTGAACGAGCGTGGCAAGCCGCGGCAGCAGCGCGTCGAAAGGCGCATAGGCAACGTGGCACGCCCAGTTGGGCAAAGGGCTCGGCAGCTGATCGGCATAGGGCGTCACGAGCACCGCGCGGCGACCGACCGTGGCACACGCTTCGAGGCCGCGTGCAAAGAAAAGCTTGCCGTGCGCCATGGCGGAACCCGGCGTCAAGCCGATCGGCGCCGGGCCGGCTTCAAGAAAATCCAGGAGCACCGGATCGAGCCGCGACGGCTGCGCCTCCCGCAGCAGCGCAAAGCCGGTCGTCACCGCCTGCTCGGGCCAATCCGGTTGAGTGGGCGCGAACCATTCAGGCCAAGCACAGATCACCAGCTCGGGCGAATGAATCCATCGGCTGAGCACGCGGCGCACGGATTCAAACCCAGTTCTGCACGAACCCGGTTCAAGGCTGGGGCGATGCCCGGATCGATCAGCACGCGTTCGCTGATCGTTTGAAGAAGCCGCACCGCCCAGCCGGGAAGCCACGACAAATCTCCCACTCCCGGCAGCAAGGGCGGCAGCGTCGCGGAGACCAGGCAAGACGGTGAAAGATGAACAGTCGCGCCCGGCACACCCAGGCGCTCTTGCACCAGTCGGACGTTCCACGCCAGCGTGCTGCCGATGAGCACGGTCTCTTTCGGCCGCACCAACTGCTCCAGCGCCGCGGTCGATTCAGCCAGCCGGTCGAGCAGTTCGCGAAGAATGAGCTGAAGCCCGCGTCGGGGATGCCACAGATCCGGCAATTGCACGAGACGCTCGTAGTCGGC
>NZ_JACDCU010000244.1 GCF_013817365.1 Methylibium sp.
CTCAGCGCATCCGTCAGCTGGGGGCCGCCTCCCTTGTAGGGGATGTGCGTGATCCGGATGCCGCCACGCAAGGCGACCTGTTGCGCGACGATGTGGCCCAGCGTCCCGCGGCCCGATGTTGCCCAGCGCAGGGCGCCCGGCCGCGCCTTCGCCTGCGCCAGCAGATCGGCGAACTGCGTCCCCTTGAACGCCGGCGTGGCGACGACCAGCACGGGCGTGACCATCACGCTGATCACCGCAGCGATGTCGCGTTCGGGGTCGTAGCTCACCTTGCCCAGCAAGGGCGAGAGGACCAGCGGGCTGATGGCCGAGAAGCACAGCGTGTGGCCGTCCGGGGGCGACCGGGCCAGCGCCCCCATGGCGATGACGCCGCCGGCTCCGGCCCGGTTCTCGACCACAACAGCGGTGCCGAGCTGCGCCGACAGTCGCCTCGCGATGGCACTCGCGATCTCGTCGCTCAGGCCGCCAGGGGGATAGGCGACCAAGATGCGTACCGGCCGCTGCGGCCGGGCGAAGGCGCGGCCGGCGAGCCCGCATCCCCCCGCCCATGCCGACACTGCAAGAAAGCTGCGGCGAGACGGCGGCCGTGCCGGGCTGAACGGTTGCGCCATGGATCAAGCCTGCGCTCGGCGACCCGCATACCGCTTGCGCGCGAGTTGTCGCAGCAGCGTGGTGAACGTGTCGGTGGGCCCGATGTTGTCGGCACTTCGGTAGGCCAGAGTCAGCGGTACGTCGAGCTTTGCGCCTGCCTCGAGCGGGCAGTAGACGATGGCATGGGGATGCGAACCCTGCATGGACGACGGCACTACCGAGATCCCGGCGCCTGCGGCGACGAGGTTGAGGTTGGTCAGCATCCGGCTCACCTCCGCCACGACACGTGGACGCACGCCCTGCTCGTCGCAAAGCGCCAGCAGATTGGCGTACAGACCCGGCGCGCCGGGGCGCCGCACCAGGATGATCGGCTCCGCGTGCAAGTCCTTGACCGCCACCACTCGTGGCCGGCCGTCCTTGCGCTTTTTCGCGAGGCGATGATCGATCGGCAGGGCGACGACCGCCGCCTCGTGCAGCAGCGTCTCGAACGTCAGCTCCGCAGGACGCGACACCGGCACGCGCAGCAGGCCGCAGTGCAGGCGGCCGCTGGCCACCGCCTCTGTGATTTCCGCTGCGTTGTTCTCGCTCAGCTCCAGCCGATGTCCGGGTGCTGGCCGCGGCATTCGCGCAAGGCATGGGGCGTGAACTCATGCGCGGCCGCCGAGCTGGTGAAGCCGATCGAGAGCAGGCCGCGCTTGCCTTCGACCAGCGAGTGCATGCGCTCCTGCAACGCAGAGAAGTCGCGCAGAAGGCGTGCGGATTCGACCTGCAGGAGCCGGCCCGCGTCGGTGAGGCTGACGCCCTTCGGGTGGTGCCGGAACAGCGCAAAGCCGAGTTCCGACTCCAGGGCCTTGATCTGCTGGCTCAAGGGCGGCTGCTGGATGCCCAGTTGCATGGCGGCGCGCGTCATGTGGCCCGCGTCGGCAACGGCGAGGAAGTAGCGCAGATGGCGAATCTCCATACGCGTATGGTATCAACCAGGGATTTCAATCGTATTGGACATATGAACTGTCGATTGCGACGATGCCGACGCCCTTTGGACAACACCAGGAGACACCCTCGATGCGCCTCATCGGCTCACCCCTCCTTGCGGCTGCTGCCCTGTCCCTGGTGCTCGGCGCCTGCGGCGGCGGTGATGACGACGACGACCTGCAAGAGGCAGCCCCCACCGCTGCAGCCTGCCCTGAAGCCCTGACCGCCATCGCGAGCTGCCTCGCCGGCCAGGATTCCGAAGGGGCCTACTACCTGATCGCGATGCCCAAGGAATGGAACGGCAATCTCGTGCTGCACGCCCACGGCGGCCCGAGTCTCGATGCACCGACGCCGGATCGCTCGGCCGACGACCTGACGCGCTGGGCCTTGATGGTGAAGGCGGGCTATGCCTGGGCCGGCTCCACCTTCCGCCAGGGCGGCGTCGAAGTCCGCGCCGCAGCCGAAGACACCGAGCGTCTGCGACAGATCTTCGAGGAGCACGTCGCCTCGCCGCGGCGAACGATCCTGCACGGCCAGTCCTGGGGCGCCGGCGTCGCGGCGAAGGCGGCAGAAATGTTCACCGAGGAGAGCACCGGCTCGCAGCCCTACGACGCCGTGCTTCTGACGAGCGGTGTGCTTGCGGGAGGCACCCGCTCTTACGACTTCTGGCTGGACTTGCGCGTGGTGTACCAGTACCTGTGCAACAACCATCCGCGGCCGAACGAAGCGAGCTATGCGCTGTCGATCGGGCTACCGGCGGACTCTTCCATGACAAGGGCGGAGCTGGCCGCCCGCACCGCTGAATGCCTGGGCCTGGACAAGCCGGCGGACCAGCGGACCGCCGAACAGCAGGCCAAGGTCGAGACCATCGTGAACGTGATCCGTGTCCCGGAAAGCTCGATCCAGGCGCATCTCAACTGGGGCACCTTCCATTTCCAAGATGTCGTGCAGGAGCGAACGGGAGGAGCCAGCCCCTTCGGCAACATCGGCGCGCAGTACAGCGGCTCGCCGGACGACGCAGCGCTCAACGCCGGCGTGCAGCGCTACGCGGCCGACGCGCAGGCGGTCGAGCGCTTCGCGCAAGACACTGACCCGACCGGCCGCATTCCCGTGCCGGTGCTCAGCGTCAAGGGGACTGGCGACCCGACCGCCTTCGTCGAGCTCGACGCGTATTTCAAGACCGTCATGGAGAGCGGCGGCAGCGCGGGGCGGCTGGTTCAGACCTTCACGGACCACGCCGTGCACAGCTACCTGAGCGATGCGACCTATGCGACGCTGCTGGCCGCCCTGCTGCAATGGGTGGACCAGGACGTCAAGCCGACTGCGGCCGGCATTGCGCAGCAATGCCCTGCGTTCGAGGCGGAGTTCGGCGTCGGGTGCCGCTTCCTGCCGGACTACGCTGCACCCGCGTTGGAGACTCGCGTTCCGGCACGCGAGAGACCGTGAACCGTCTCGGACAAGCGGGCTTACAAAAGGAGACTGCGCAATGAACAAGCTATTCGCTCTGGTGCTCGCCGGGATGGCGTGCGTTCCTGCCGTGCAGGCGGAACCGGTGTCCATCCTCTTCGTCGGCAACAGCTACACCTTCGGTCGCAACGATCTGGTGATGAGCTACAACACCGCGAACGTCACCGACCTGACGAATGCGATGTGGCAGGCCAACGCCACCGGCAGCAACGTTTTCGAGCCGCACCCGTGGGGCGGCGTGCCGGGCATCTTCAAGCAGTTCACGGTGCAGGCGGGGCTGGACTACGACGTGGCGCTGTCCACCCGCAACGCCGCTTCGCTGCGCGGCCATTTCCTCAACTCCAACCCGGCGGACTGGGACCTGCGCGGCAACATCGCATCGCGCCAGTGGGGCAAGGTGGTGCTGCAGGAGCAAAGCGACGAAGCGCTGCCCAAGCAGCCCGGCCTGGCCTCGAACCCGGCCTACTTCAGCGCCTATGCGAACAAGATCGAACAGTTCGTGCACGACGGTGCGGCGCAGAGCTACCGCGAGCGAGAGATCATCGGCGGCACCAGCGCGACCTGCCAGGCGATCACTGGCGCTTCGGCCGGCTCGTGCAATCTGCTGCGCAACGTGCCGGCGAACGCCAACGCCAGCGCCGCCACGGACGTGTACCTCTACCAGACCTGGGCGCGACCGAACCTCGTCAACGCGCCCTTCACCACCGTCACCGACCCCGTCACCGGCGCCGTGAGCTTCACCACCACGCCGGCCACGTCTTTCTATCCCACGCTCGAAGCCATGACGGCCGATCTGCACGATGCGTACTTCGATCTGGCGGCGTCGAACCCGGGATTCGCGGGCGTCGCGCCGGTGGGCGACTCCTTCATGAGCGCGGTGGCGAGCGGCATCGCCACGCGCGACATCTACGCCCCCGATGCCGGCAGCGACGCCCTCATCGACCTGTGGTGGGACGACGGCACGCACGCCAGCACGGCGGGCTCCTACCTAAGCGCGCTTGCCTTGTTCGGCAGCATCACGGGCGTCGATCCCGCGTCGCTCGGTGCGGGGGAGCTTGCCGCGTTCGAACTCGGCATCAGCGCGGCCGACGCGCTCGCGCTGCAGCGCGTGGCAAGCGCGCAGCTGGGCTTTGCGGCGCCGGTGCCCGAGCCCTCGACATGGGCGCTGACGCTGCTCGGCCTTGTCGCCGTCGGCTGGCGGATGAGGCGGCGGTCCGCAGGCGCGTCGCTCACCGCGTGACGCGCGGCGCGGGGCGATCCCATTGCCCGGCCGATCACTACTTGCGGATCGCCTCGAATTCGATGATCAGCGCCACCTCGTCGCCGACCCAGCCGTTCGCCACCGCGTAGTTCATGCCGTAAGCGCTGCGCTTGAAGCTGCCGCGCGCCGACACGCCCATCACGTAGGGCTTGCCGCCGAGGATGCCGCCGCCCATCGGCGACTCGGCGCTCTTGTTCCACGTGGCCTGCAGCACCAGCGGCTGCTTGCGGCCGAGCAGTTCGAGCTGGCCGGCGATCTCGAACGTGCGCTCGCCGGTCTTCTTGGCGCCGGTGGCGGTGAACACCATGTTCGGGAATTCCGAGCTGTTGAGGAAGTCCGGGCCCTTGAGGTGGTCGTCGCGCTTCTTGTGGTTGCTGAACACGCTGGCGGTGTCGACTTCGATGCGTACGTCGGACAACTGAGCCTGGGCCTCGTCGAAGGTGTAGCTGCCCTTGGCGGCCCGGAACATGCCCAGGATCTTCTGGTAGCCGACGTGTTCGACCAGAAAGCCGATCGAGAGGTGGTCGGGGTCGAGCTCGTAGCGGGCCGATTGCGCCTGGGCCGGCGTGGCCGCGGCCGCCACGGCGAGCAAGGCCGCGCCGGCGAGTCTTGTCGCCTGCCGCCGCAGCAGCGGGCCGATCGAGGAGGGGAGCATCGAGGTGTTCATGCCGAAGGCTTCCAGGGTTGATGCCGCGCGCGCGCCAGCCAGGCCACGTCTGCAGCGAAGGAATACAGCAAGGCCGCCAGGCCGAGGGCGGCGATGGCGCTCGCGAACGAACGGCTGATGATGGGGCCCAGGCCGACGATCAGCACGACGATCTGCACCACGCACACGGTCTTGCGCCGCAGGCTCGGCGGCAGTGGCCGGGCCAGCCACGACCAGGCCGACATCGCGGCGACGAAGGCGTAGCGCAGCAGACCGCACAGCAGCACCCAGGCGCCCGTCTTGTCGAGTTGGACCAGCAGCAGCGCGAGCACGAGCAACAGGAACGCATCGGTTTCCATGTCGAAGCGCGCGCCGAAGTTGCTGGCGAGTCCGCTGGCCCGGGCCAGCGGCCCGTCGGCTGCGTCGAGCACTGCGGCGATCGTGGCGACAACGACGAAGACCCAGGCCGCTGCGGGCCGGGCAACGACCGGCTCGCCCAGGCAGGCGGCGAGGCCGAGCGTCAGCGCGAGCCGCAGCACCGTCACGCGGTTGGCGCCGCCGAAGGCGCGATGCGGATGGTCGTTCAGGCCGCGCCAGACCAGCCAGGCCGCGATGCTGAACATTGCCAGGGCCTTGGGTGCGAACCAGGGCGACAGGCCGGCGCGCGCGCCTGCACCGGCCGCCGCTACGCCGAGCAGCACCGCCGCGATCAGCGCCTCGCGCAGCCATTGCCGGCGCAGTGAAACGAGGGTTTCGGAGGACGCTGCATTGGCAGTGTCGAGAGGCGAGGGGGAGGAGGACGCGGTCCGCACGTCCATCATCTTAAGATCGCCGCGCTTGTGTTCGTCACCGTCGTCATCGCCTTTGCCCTCGCCCTTCGATTGCCAGCATGCCACCAGCCGCCGCGCCTGCCCAGCCTCCCGAGCCTTCTTCGTCCAGCGAAGCGCGTGCCTGCTGGATCGTCGCCCCCGGCGGGGCCGAGATCCGCCGCGAGCCCTTGCATGCGCCGGGACCCGACGAGGTGCAGGTGCGCACGCTGCACAGCGCTGTCAGCCGCGGCACCGAGCTGCTCGTTTGGCGCGGCGAGGTGCCGGCCAGCGAGTACGGCCGCATGCGTGCGCCGTTCCAGGCCGGTGATTTTCCCGGGCCGGTGAAGTATGGCTACAACAGCGTCGGCGTGGTCGAGGCCGGGCCGCCCGAGTTGCTCGGCCGGCGGGTGTTCTGTCTGTATCCGCATCAAACGCGCTACACCGTCCCGGTCGAAGCGGTGCATTTGCTGCCGGACGACGTACCGCCCGGCCGTGCGGTGTTGGCCGCCAACATGGAAACGGCGATCAATGCGCTG
>NZ_JACDCU010000245.1 GCF_013817365.1 Methylibium sp.
GATCTACTCGCGCACCGGCGGCTACCAGGGTCTGAGTTTCTCTATCCCGATCAACGTGGCGCTCAAGGTCAAGGACCAGATTGTCGCGACCGGCGAGGCCTCGCATGCGCGGCTCGGCGTGGTGATCCAGGACGTGAACCAGGGCCTGGCCGAGTCCTTCGGCCTGAAGACGCCGGACGGCGCCCTGGTGGCCAGCGTGGCGCCGGACAGCCCGGCCGCGGCGGCCGGCCTGAAGTCGGGCGACGTGATCACCGCGGTCAACGGCGAGCCGGTGATCCGCTCGGGGTCGCTGTCCAGCACCATCGGCATGTCCACCCCGGGTGAGACGGTCGAGCTGAAGGTCTGGCGTGACCGCGCGTTCACCACGGTGCCCGCCAAGCTCGCCGCCTTCGAGGACGACAAGGCGGTTGCCAGTGCCGACGAAATGCCGGCCGAAGGCGGCCAGCTCGGCCTGGCCTTGCGCCCGCTCACGGCGCAGGAGCAGCAAGCCGCGAAGGTCACGAGCGGCGGCATGCTGATCGAAAAGGTCGGCGGGCCGGCGGCACGCGCCGGCATCCAACGCGGCGACGTGCTGCTGTCGGTCAACGGCAAGCCGGTGGAGTCGGTGGCGCAGGTCAAGAGCGTGCTGGAGAAGGAGCCCAAGAGCGTGGCCCTGCTGGTCCAGCGCGGCGAGAACAAGATCTTCGTGCCGGTGAATCTGGGTTGAGCGATCTTGCGGCCCGCTCGAGCGGGCAGGTTCGAGGGGCCGGTAGCGCGAGCTGCCGGCCCTTTTTCCTGTGGCCGGCAAAGGTGCCTCGGGCGGGCACGTGGGCTGCTGCACAACCGGGGAACAACCGGAAGGAGCCCACCATGCTCGAAAAACTGCCCGACGTCGTCGGCCATGCACTGCGCGAGCAACGCGCCGGCATCGAGAAAACCGTCTACCGCCAGCTCGATCTGCGCGCCGGCACGGCGGCGATCACGCTGACCAGCCTGGCCTTTGCAGACCACGCACCGATCCCGGCCCTGTACACCGCCGATGGCGCCGGCCACTCGCCGCCGCTCGCCTGGTCGGGCGTGCCAGTGGCAGCGCGTTCGCTGCTGCTGATCGTCGAGGACGCCGATGCACCCACCCCCCAGCCGCTGGTGCACGCCATCGCGGTGGAAATCAGTCCGCACGAAACGGGCTTGAGCGAAGGCGCACTTAAAAGCCACGACCATGAGGGCGAAGGCGTGAAGACCGGCCGCAACTCCTACCTCGGCAAGAGCTGGCTGCCACCGGACCCTCCGCCCGGGCATGGCGTGCACCGCTATGTCTTCCAGATCTTCGCGCTGGCCGAGGGCGAGCCCTTCTCCGGCACACCCGGCCGCGACGCTGTGGTGGAAGCGCTGCGCGATCGGGCACTTGCGAGCGGCTGCTTGATCGGTACTTACGAGCGGCCGGACACGGCGATCAAAGTCGGAAAAGGAATGACGAGGGACGCGGCGGTTGGCATCGAGAACATGACCTGATGTGCATCCCGCGCGATTGGCTCCCTCTCCCCTGTGGGAGAGTGGACAAGTCAGTTCACTGCGAACGGCGCCGGCGGTGGCGCCTGCCAGCCCCCGCCCAGCACGCTGTAAAGAGTGACCTGGTTCTGCAGTTGCACCAACCGGGTCTGCAACGCAGCTTGCTGCGCCGCGAACAGCGAGCGCTGCGCATCGAGCAGATCGAGGTAGCTGGCCGCGCCGGCGCGGTAGCGCAGGTCCGACAACTCGAAGCGCCGCCGCTCGGCCTGTGACTGCGCTTCAAGCGCGCGCACCTGCTCGCCGAGCGTGGCACGGCCGGCCAGTGCGTCGGCGACTTCGCGCAACGCGATCTGCACCGTGCGCTCGTACTGCGCCACCGCAATGTCGCGATCGACCTGCGCCACCGCGAGCCCGGCGCGGTTGCGCCCCGCGTCGAAGATCGGCAGCACCAATTGCGGAATGAAGGACCAGGCCGCCACCCCGTTGTTGAACAGCCCCGAGAGTTCGTCGCTCGCCACGCCGGCGCTGCCAGTCAGCGTGATGCGCGGGAAGAACGCCGCGCGCGCCGCGCCGATGTTGGCGTTGGCCGCACGCAGCAGTTCCTCGGCTTGGCGGATGTCGGGCCGGTTGACGAGCAGTGCCGAAGGCAGGCCAGCAGGCAACTCGGGACCGAGGGAGGCGGCCGCAAGGCCGGCCAGCCCGTCCGCAGCCGGCAGGTCGGCCGGCAGCGGCTGCCCGACCACGAGCACCAGCGCGTTCTCGTCGATCGCCCGCTGGCGCTGCTGCTGCGCCAGCGTGGCGCGGGCGCTCTCCACCAGCGACTGGGCCTGGCGGAAATCCAGCTCCGAGACCACACCGCCCTCGAAGCGCAGTTGCGTGAGGCGCAGCGACTCCAGGCGGGTTTCGAGCGTGCGTCGGGTCAGCTCGAGCAGCGCGTCGTCGGCGAGCAGCGCGAGGTGCAGGTTCGCTACCGACGAGATCAGGCTGATCTGCGTGGCCTTGCGCGCTTCTTCGGTGGCGAAGTAGCGTGCCAGCGCCGCCTCGCTCAGATTGCGCACTCGGCCGAACAGGTCGAGCTCGAACGCCGTGACCGCCAGCCCGGCCGTGTACAGGCTGCTGACGTCGCCGCCCGCGCCCAACGGCTGTCGCGTGGCGTTCGCGGCGGCGTTGAGCGTCGGCAGCCGGTCGGCCCGCTCGACGCGGTAGAGCGCGCGCGCCTGCTCGATGGACAGCACCGCGATGCGCAGGTCGCGGTTGTTACGCAGCGAGAGCTCGATCAGCCGCTGCAGGCGCGGGTCGGCGAAGAACTGCTGCCAGGCGATGTCGACGGCCTGCGTGCCGGCCGGCGCAGGCTCGGCGTTCGAGCCGGGATAGGCCGGCGCGATGGGCGCGTCGGGCCGCGCGTGCGGCGGCGCGAGCGACGCGCAACCGGCAAGCAGCAGGGCCGCGCCGAGCGTCGCGAACTTCGATGCCGGCCACGCGCCACACCGATGAACCCCCCATCCGGCGCGGTCCGGCGCTCGGGCTCGCTGCGAGGCAGCGACGCCGCGAGATGCGATGCGATGCCTCATACCGCGTCTCCCTTCGGCACCGGCCGCGGCGGTGCGGGCTCCGCATCAATCTCGTGCGCATCGCGACGGCGCTGCCGCTCGCTGCCCTTGAAGATGCGCCGCACGACCACGAAGAACACCGGCACGAACAGCACCGCAAGCAAAGTAGCCGAGATCATGCCGCCCAGCACGCCCGTGCCAATGGCGCGCTGGCTGGCCGAGCCGGCGCCCGAGGCGATGAACAGCGGCAGCACGCCCAGCATGAAGGCCAGCGAGGTCATGATGATCGGCCGAAAGCGCAGGTGCGCCGCCTCCAGCGTGGCCTCGACGAGCCCCTTGCCCTGCGCGTGCAGGTCCTTCGCGAACTCGATGATGAGCACCGCGTTCTTCGCCGACAGACCGATGATGGTGATGAGGCCGACCTTGAAGTAAACGTCGTTGGGCATGTCCCGCAGGGTCACGCCCGCGAGCGCGCCGACCACGCCCAGCGGCACCACCAGCAGCACCGCGAACGGGATGGACCAGCTCTCGTAGAGCGCGGCCAGGCTCAGAAACACCGCCAGCAGCGCGAAGCCGAGCAGGACGAAGACCGTGGCACCGGACAACTTCTCCTCGCGCGACTGCGCGGTCCACTCGAAGGCGAAACCGGGCGGCAGCTGACCCGCCAGACGCGCCATCTCGTCGAGCGCCTGGCCGGTGCTGTAGCCCGGCCCGGCGTCGCCCGTGATGCGCGCGGCCGGGTAGCCGTTGTAGCGCACCGTCTGCATCGGCCCGGTGATCCACCGCGTGCTCGCGAACGAGGCCATCGGCACCGGCTGGCCCTCGCGGTTGAGCACGTTGATCGTGAGCAGGTCGTCGGACTGCATGCGCGAGGGCGCGTCGGCCTGAACGATCACGCGCTGCAGCCGGCCGTTGTTGGGAAAGTCGTTCACGTAGACCGAGCCGAGCGAGGTGGAGATCGCCGCGTTGATGGCCTCGAAGGGCACGCCCAGCGCATTCGCCTTGTCGCGGTCGATGTCGAGCATGAGCTGCGGCGCGTCTTCCAGGCCCTCCGGGCGCACGCCGGAGAGGACCGGGCTCTTCGAGGCCAGGCCGATCAACTGGTTGCGGGCGGCCAGCAACGCGGCGCTGCCGTTGCCGGCACGGTCCTGCAGCCGGAAGGAAAAACCCGTGCCGCGGCCGAGTTCGGGAATCGGCGGCGGGCTGACCGCGAAGATGAAGGCGTCGCGCACGCCCTGCAGCGCGCCGGTGACGCGCCCGGCGAGGCCCCCAGCTCCTTGGCCCTCGCCTTCGCGCTCGTCCCAGGGCTTGAGCGTCACGAAGGCCAGGCCGGCGTTCTGGCCGCTGCCCGAGAAGCTGAAGCCGAGCACCGACACGATGCTCTGCACCTCGGGCTGCTCGAGGATGTACGCCTCGGTCTGCTTCATCACCCCGAGCATGCGGTTTTGCGATGCGCCCGGTGGCAACTGCACGTTGACGATGATGTTGCCCTGGTCTTCGTTGGGCAGGAAGGAGGTGGGCAGCCGCAGGAACAGCAGGGCCACCACGCCCAGCAGCATCCCGTAGACGACGAGCGCGCGACCGGTGCGCCCGAGCAGGCGGGCCACGAAGCTTTCGTAGCCCTTGGCCGTGCGCGAGAAGCCGCGGTTGAACCAGCCGAAGAAGCCGCGCTTGGCATGGTTGTGGCCGGCCTGCACCGGCTTGAGCAGCGTGGCGCACAGCGCCGGCGTCAGCGACAGCGCCAGGAAGGCCGAGAACAGGATCGAGGTGACCATCACCGCCGAGAACTGGCGGTAGATGTTGCCCACCGCGCCGGCGAAGAAGGCCAGCGGCACGAACACCGAGACGAGCACCACGGTGATGCCGATGATCGCGCCGCTGATCTGGCCCATCGCCTTGCGCGTGGCCGCGAGCGGCGACAGGCCTTCCTCGCTCATGATGCGTTCGACGTTCTCGACCACGACGATGGCGTCATCGACCACGATGCCGATCACCAGCACCATGCCGAACATCGTGAGCACGTTGATCGAAAAACCCAAAGCGAGCAATACCGCGAGCGTGCCGAGCAGCGCCACCGGCACCACGATGGTCGGGATGATCGTGTAGCGGATGTTCTGCAGGAACAGGAACATCACGCAGAACACCAGCGCCACGGCCTCGAGCAGCGTGATGACCACCTGCTCGATCGAGATCCGGATGAAGCGCGAGCTGTCGTAGGGGATGGTCCAGTTCACGCCCGGGGGGAAGTAGGCCGACAGCTCGGTCATGCGCGCACGAATCGCGTCGGCCGTCTCCAGCGCATTGCCGCCCGGCGCGAGCTGCACACCGATGCCGGTGGACGGCTTGCCGTTGAGCCGGGCCGACGTGGCATAGGCCTGGCCGCCCAGTTCGATGCGGGCCACGTCGCGCAGGTAGACCGCCGAGCCATCCGGGTTGGCGCGCAGCACGATGCCGCCGAAAGCCTCGGGCGTGCTGAGCTGGCCTTCGACCACCACGGTCGCGAAGATCTGCTGCTCCGGCACGCTGGGCAGCTCGCCGATCGTGCCCGAGGACACCTGCGCGTTCTGTGAACGTACGGCCGCGGTCACGTCGGCCGGCGAAAGGCGGTAGCCGACCAGCTTGGCCGGGTCGATCCAGATGCGCATGGCGCGCTCGGTGCCGAAAAGCTGCGCCTGACCGACGCCGTTGATGCGCTGGATTTCCGGCAGCACCGAGCGTGAGGCGTAGTCGCCCAGCGCGATCGGCGTGAAGTTCGGATCGTCGGACGACAGGATCGTGAAGAGCAGGAAGTTCGAGCGCGCCTTGTCGACGCGCACGCCCTGCTGCGTCACCGCCTGCGGCAGGCGTGGCGCGGCGCGCGACAGCCGGTTCTGCACGTCGACCTGAGCCAGGTCGATGTTGGTGCCCGGCGCGAAGGACAGCGTGATCTGCCCCTGGCCGTTGGCCTGGCTCACCGACTCGAGGTAGATCAGGCCCGGCGAGCCGTTCATCTCCTGCTCGATCACGCTGACCACGCTCTGCTCGAGCGTGCTGGCCGAGGCGCCCGGGTAGGTGGCCGTGACCACCACCGTCGGCGGCGCCACCGGCGGGTACTGCGCGATCGGCAACTGCGTGATGGCCGTGGCACCCGCCACCATGATGAACAGGGCAATCACCCACGCGAAGATGGGCCGGTCGATGAAGAAGCGGGACATGGAGTGCTTCGCCTAGCTGCGGCTGCCGGCCGCGGAGGCCGGC
>NZ_JACDCU010000246.1 GCF_013817365.1 Methylibium sp.
GTCTTTCTGCGGCTCTGGTGAAAGGCCGATGCCTGGGTTCGACATCACGTCTTCCGTGAGCGCCGGAGTCCGGATTGAACCGGTCGTTCACGGTCTCCCACGTATCGGCAGGGGAGCCAAACGGCCCCAGCCAGTCCCGCCAACTGCGCTCCTCGGTCTCCCGGGCGGCCTGCGTAAGACCGTGGGAAACCGTTGCTATCAGCTTGTCTGGCGAGCCACCCGAGCTGGCGACTCGGACGGCATGGAGGAGCGCCCATGCGCGCAGGTAGCGCTGAGGCGCCTCGTCAGCTCCATGCGGGTACGCTTCCTCCAACAAGAAGAAGAGGGCGTCCTGCCGCTTATGGAGCAAGCCTTCTTGAAGATCAAGAAGGAAGAACTCGGTTGCCTGGGTGCCCCGGTGGCGAGCGCGAACTCCCATTGCGGCCACGTGGGCCGGGCGCCGCTGCCAAGCCGTCGCGAGCTCGCTCAGGCCATACGTCTTGGTGCCATTCAGGTCCCATCGCCTGAGGACCGGCGCCAAGTCTCCAAGGGCGTCCATCGTCCCCCTAAACAATGCGCGCTGGCTGTCCGTCCTGATCAGGAGCGCAGCCGCGAAGCCCGTGAGAGAGGCGTGGACTGCGGCAGCCTGAGCCCAGTCAGTAATTTCGTCGAAGCTGGTTCGCCCAACGGTCGCCGCCGTGATGAGCGCGCTTTGAGGAGGCTGACTGTTTGACGACAAGGGGGCGGTGTCTTTGGGCCTAAAGCGGTGAGCAGTTTAGGTCGACCCGAGGCGCGCAACTCGTTGATTTCTATCGGAAATGCGCTTTTGACTCCAATCTCGACGTCCTGGCCACGAATGCGGAACGGGCGGCGGATCTCCTGCAGGATTCGCCCGGCGATCATGTCGGCGTCTTCGACGTCGGCCACATGGAACTGGATGATCGCGAGTTCGTCCCCGCACAGCCTTGCGACCACGTCACGCACCCGCACCAGCGACTGCAGCCGCCTCGCCACCTCGGCCAGCAGTTCGTCGCCGGCTGCGTGCCCCAGGCTGTCATTGACCGGCTTGAACTTGTCCAAATCGAGCATGTACATCGCAGAGAGGCATCTCGTTGCGGATGCTCGCGCCGATGGCTTCCTGCAGCTTGCGCTCGAACAGGTGCCGGTTCGCTAGCCCGGTCAGCGGGTGGTACAGCGCCAGGCTCTCGAGGCGCAGCCTTTCCCAGGCAGTGCGCGCGTCGGCTGCCCCATCCAGGCGTTAACGAACGCCTCGAACTGCGCCGCCGGCAGTGGGCGGCTCAGCAGGTACCCTTGCATCTCATCGCAGCCCGCCTGGCGCAGCCAGTCCACCTGCTCGGCGGTTTCGACACCCTCGGCAATCGTGCGCAGGCCCAGACTCCTCGCCATGCTGATGATGGCCGAGACGATGGCCTGATCATCAGGCATCGTCGATAATGCCACGCACGAACGACTGGTCGATCTTCAGTTTGTAGACCTTGAAGCGCTTCAGGTAGCTCAGCGACGAATAGCCGGTGCCGAAGTCGTCGATCGACATGTGCACGCCCACGGCGCGCAGACGGTTCATCATGGCCATCGCGGCCTCAGGGTCGTCGGCAGCGACGCTTTCGGTCAATTCGAGTTGCAGGCGCGCCGGCGTCACGCCGGCCTCTGCAAGCATCTGGCCCAACAGTTCGGGCAGGTTCTGCTGCCTGAACTGCACGGTGGACAGGTTCACGGCCACGCCGATCGAGCCCATGCCGGCGGCGGTCCAAGCCTTCATCTGCTGCACCCTGCGCAGCACCCATTCGCCGATGGAGGTGATCAACCCGCTGCTTTCGGCGATGGGAATGAACTCGGCCGGCGAGACCCAACCCAGTTCCGGGTGCTGCCATCGCAACAGGGCTTCAGCGCCGACGATGCCGCCATCCTGCAGGGACTTCTGCGGCTGGTAGTGCAGTTGCATCTGGCCACGCTCGAGCGCCCGCCGCAGCGCGTTCTCGAGCAGCAGCGCGCGGGCCGACCGGGCCTGGATCTCGGCCGTGTAGAAGCAGATGTTGTTGCGGCCGCCCTGTTTGGCGCTGTACACCGCTGCATCGGCACACCGGCTCAGCGATTCCAGGTCCTGTCCGTCCGCGGGGAACAGCGCGATGCCGATTGACGGCGTGATTGTCAGTTCGTGAGGCCCGACTTGATGCGGCTCCTGCGACATCTGCAGCAGCCGATGCGCCACATGCGCCGCGCCCGCAGCGTCGGTGTCCGGCAACATCAGCATGAACTTGTCGCCGCTTCTGCGGCACAAGATGTCCTGCTCGCGCAGCCCCACCTGGAAGCGCTCGACCAGCGCCACCAGCAGGCGGTCGCCGACATCGTGGCCGAGCGAGTCGTTGACCTTCTTGAAATGGTCGAGGTCGATGAACATCAGCGCTAACGGCGCGCTGTTGCGGTGGGCGACCTTCAGCGCCAGACTGGCACGGTCGCCGAGCAGCGCGCGATTGGGCAAACCGGTGAGCGTGTCGAAGTGCGCGAGGCGGTGCAGGCTGTCCTCGGCCTGTTTCCACTGTGTGATGTCGCTGAAGGCGGCAAGGTGGTTCGTGATCTGTCCCGTGTCGTCGACGACACGGCTGATCGACAGCCACTGCAGGTAGACCCCGCCGCACTTGCGGCGGTTCCAGACCTCGCCCCGCCAATGGCCGTGGGTCGCGATCTCGCTCCACATGGCCATATAGAACGCCGCATCGTGGCGGCCCGAAGAGAGAAAGCGCGGGTTCTGCCCAAGTGCCTCGGCCTCGCTGTAGCCGCTGATCGCACTGAAGGCCCGGTTCACCTTGACGATGCGGCCATCGGCATCGGTGACCATGAAACCCTCGCTGCTCTGCTCGAACAGCTTGCCCGCCAGCAACAGCTCGGCGTCGGCATGGCGGCGTGCCGTCACATCGCGCATCACGCCGACCGACTGCGTCGCCCGGCCCTGTGTGTCGAACACCGGCGTCACCGACAGTTCGTTCCAGAACGTTGTGCCGTCCTTGCGGTAGTTCAGCACTTCGCCATGGAACGGCACCGCATCGGCGATCGCCGTGCGCAGTGCCTGCCGCATCTCCGGGCTGGTGCCTGAGCCCTGCAGCATACCGGCCGTGCGCCCGATCATCTCCTCTGCGCAGTAGCCGGTGATCTCCTCGCAGGCCCGGTTCATGTAGGTCGTGCGGCCAGCAGCGTCTGCAATCGACACGCCTTGCGAAATCGTGCTCAGCGCTCTGTCGCGCAGGCGCAGCGTGGCCAGGCTCTGCTGCAGACGCAATTCGGTGGCCTGCTGGCGCTCGACCAGCTCGAGCAAGGCCTGACGCGAGTTCACGGCGGCTTCTCCACGCGTGCGCCAGGTCAGATCGTCCGATGTCCGCACGGGATGCTCCAGCTCTAGAAGAGTTCGATGCGCGCAGCTGGAGCGCCCGGCGCGGCACTGGCGGCTGCTTCGGGGTCGCGGTGCTGCGCTTCGGCAGCCAGGTACTCAGGCGTCAGGGCAACGGCGCGGGCATCGATCTCCCCCGTGTCCCGTTGGCCGGCGCGCAGCCGCGCCACGAGATCGGCCAGCACCGCGTTGCGGCTGTCGATGGCGGGCTGAACGCGGTCGACGATCTGCTTGAACACATCCTGGTACTGCGCCGTGTCCAGCAGCAGTCCGATGCCTTGATCGAGCTCGGTGTTGTGCTGCGTGATGGCCTTCATCAGCATGGCGTAGAACTGGCGCATGTCGACGTAGCTCTCATCGAGCTGTCGCGTCAGCCCGCCCAGCCGCTCCGCCTCGGCCTCGTTGTGGCGGGTGCGGGCTTCGAACTCGCCGCTGTAGTTCACCTCGACGGTCCTTACCAGGCGGCCGATGTCATGGTTGATCTTGACCGCCGATTCGTTGGACTGCGTTGCCAGGCGCCGCACCTCGCCCGCCAGCACGGCAAAGCCGCGGCCGGACTCGCCGGCACGCGCCGCCTCTATGGCCGCGTTGATGGCCAGAATCTCGGTCTGGCGCGCAATGCCGCGAATGGTGTCGGTCATCTCGGCCAGGCCTTTGACCTCGCGCATCAGCAGCTTGAGCTGCTCGCGCTCCTGCGCGATCTGCCGCGGCAGCGTCTGCACGAACGTCGCCAGCTCGTTGACGATGCGACTGTTGAGTTCGATGCCGTCCTGCATGGCATCGCTTTGTTTTTGCGCGTGCTCCAGGTAGTCGACCAGCCGGCTGGACAGCGCACGTAGTCCACCGACCTGGCTGACCAGTTGCAGCGCCGATTGCTCCGACAGCCCGACCGCGCGCCCGAGCTGCGTGACCATCTGCTGATCGAGCGTGCGCATGCCGGCGACGGAGGCGCATTCGGCAACGGCTGCTGCCGGGGCCGGATCGGTGCGCCGCAGCCAGCGCCACAGCGTGCTGCACCAGCGTGCCGGCATTGGTGAGAAGGTGGTTGTGTTCATGCGGATCGCCTCTGGCTTGACCTCAGGCCCCCGGCAGGACCTGGCGTATCACCTTCACCAGCTCGGCGCCACCCACCGGTTTGACCATCCAGCCACTGGCGCCCAGCTGCTTGGCTTCGTCGCGCTTGGCCTGCTGGCTTTCGGTGGTCAGGGTCAGGATGGGCGTGAAGCGCAGCACCTTGCGCGCCTGGCGGATCAGCTCGATGCCGTCCATTCTGGGCATGTTGATGTCGGTGATGATCAGGTCGGGCTTGAGGCCGTTCTTGATCTTCGCCATCGCCTGTTCGCCGTCGCCGGCGGTCTCGACCTTGAAGCCCGAAATCTCAAGTGTGGCCTTCAGGCTCATCACCATGGTGGCGGAATCGTCGACGAGAAAGATGGTCTTCATGGTGGGGTGTTTGATCGCGAGGGGAGGTAAAGGGTCGGCTTCAAGCGCCCTGCAGCACGCCAGCCAACAGGGCGTCGGCCGGCAGGGCCACGAGCTTCGGCTGCAGCACCAGCAGCACCTGCAGCACGGCGCCGTGCACGTGTTCGCATTTGCCCAGGTGCACGGCCGGCGTGGCTTGCTGCTGCAGCCACTGGGCCAGGTTCTCGGCGTCGTCGGCCGAGACGATGCCTTCGAGCGCGGCGTGTTTTTTGAGGTATCGAACAGCCATCAGAGCAGCTCCTTCGGGTTGAGCACCATGAGCACACCGCCGTCGCCCATCAGAGCGGTGCCGGCAAAGCCTGTCAGCCCGGCCAGCACGCCTTCCAGCGGCTTGAGGATGATGTCGCTGGCACCCTGAAACCGGTCCACCAGCAGGCCGACGTTCTGGTTGCCAATGCGCACCACCAGCACCGCGAGTTCGCCCTGTTCGTTGGCCAGGGGCTCGGCGTCGAGGGCCAGCAATTCGTTCAGTGCGCGCAGCGGCACGATGCGGCCGCGCAGCACCGTCGTGCGCGCCTGCTTGAAGTGATGGATGTCGTCGGCATGCACGCGCACCGTCTCGACGATGAGGTCCATCGGCACGCCCAGGCGGCGGCCGGCGCTCTCGATCACCATCACGTTGGTGACGGCCATCGACAGTGGCAGCGACAGCCGCAGCGTTGTGCCTTTGCCGAAGATGCTGCTGAGCTCAACGCCGCCGTTGATGCGTTCAATTGCCGTGCGAACCACGTCCATGCCGACACCGCGACCCGAGAGGTCCGAGATCGTGTCGGCGGTGGAGAAGCCCGGCAGGAAGACCAGTTGAACGGCTTCGTCGTCGGACAGCAGCGCGGCGCGATCGGCGGCCACGAGACCGCGCTCGACGGCCTTGGCGCGCACGCGTGCCGGGTCGACGCCGGCGCCGTCGTCGCTGATTTCGATCACCACGCGGTCGCTTTCCTGGCGGGCCTGGATGCGGATGGTTCCCGCCGCCGGCTTGCCGGCGGCGCGCCGCACTTCGGGCATCTCGATACCGTGGTCCAGGCTGTTGCGCAGGATGTGGATGAGCGGGTCCGACAGGGGCTCGATGACGTTCTTGTCCGCCTCGGTGTCTTCGCCCTCGATGACGAGGTTGACTTCCTTGCCGAGCTTGCGCGAGAGGTCGCGCACCAGGCGGCCGAAGCGCTGGAAGACGGCACCCACGGGCAGCATGCGCACCTGCATCACGGCGTGCTGCATGTCCTCGGCGATGCGGTTGATGACCGCATACTGGGCCTTGATCTCGCGCGCCAGCTCGCGCTGCTGGAAATGCACCTCGGCCCGCTGGGCGAGGTAAGGCAGGCTGTTCTTGGCCACCACCATCTCGCCGATCAGCTCCATCAGGCGGTCGATCTTCTCCTGGCTCACCTTGAGCACCTTGTGCGGCTGCGC
>NZ_JACDCU010000247.1 GCF_013817365.1 Methylibium sp.
TGCGCGCGAATGGTGCGGGACTGGATGATGCGGGCCTCACGCTCTCCGACGGGCTCCAGACGCGTCCCACAAACACGAAGGCGGCGGCGCGGGCAAGCTCCAGCGCGTTTCCAAGCCGCCGGAGCGCAAGGCAAGCCGTAACGTCTTGACGTGAAGATCCAACCGAGTGGTGCGAGCCTAATGAAAATCCCGCGACGTCGCTGACGCCGCGAGCCGACCCAGCAAGGGCGTCAAGTCGGCCAGTCGCTCGGCGATGAGATTGCGCACCTCGCCCTCACGATGCCAACGACCCGACACCGCCAGAAGTCGCGAGCCGAGCAGTTCCTTGCGCTGCTTGTCCTTCAAGCGCTTCCAACAGATGACCTGCACCACACCGGTCTCGTCCTCCAGGCTGACGAAGATGGTGCCGTTGGCCGTGTCCGGCTGCTGCCGCAAGGTGACGATGCCGCAGTACCTCACCTTCCTGCCATCCGGCAGGTCTTGCAGGTCGGCTGCCGACATCAACCGGCGCTTCGTGAGGAGCGGGCGCAAGAGTGCCACCGGATGTCTGCGCAGGGTCAGACCCGTCGCCGCGTAGTCGAAGACGATTTCCTCGCCCTCGGGGGCTGCCGGCAGCTCAAGCAGGTCTTCGTGCACCGGTGCGTCCCGGAGCAGCTTCGGTGGTGCTCTGAGCCCCGAGGCATCCCAGACCTGCTGACGCCGGTGCCCCGACAGGCTCAGCAAAGCGTCCGCTCCCGCGAGCAGCCGCATCTCGTGCTGCTCCAGACCCGCGCGTCGCGCCAGATCCTCGGCACTGTCGAAAGGCCCAATCACCCGAGCTGCGACGACCCGCTCCGCCGATTCCTTTCTGAACCCACAAATCAGCCTCAAGCCCAGCCGAACGGCCGGCGGATGCGGCAGACCTTCCAGGGTGCAGTCGTAGTGGCTGTCCATCACGTCGGCCGGTCGCACTTCGACGCCATGGCGCTTGGCATCCTGCACCAGCTGACTGGCGCTGTAGAAACCCAGCGGCTGCGAGTTCAGCATCGCGGCCAGGAACTCGGCCGGGTGATGGCACTTGATCCAGCAACTCGCATAGACCAGCAGCGCGAACGAGGCCGCATGGCTCTCCGGAAAGCCGTACGCCGAGAACCCCTTGATTTGCGCAAAGATGCTCTCCGCGAACTCCTTCGTGTACCCACGCTCGGTCATCCCGCCCACGATGCGCTCGTAGTACATCTCCAGGCCGCCCTTGCGCTTCCAAGCCGCCATGGAGCGCCGCAGCTGGTCGGCTTCGCCGGGCGTGAATCCCGCAGCCAGGATGCTGATTTGCATCACCTGCTCCTGGAACACCGGCACGCCCAAGGTTCGGCCCAGCGCCTCCTTGAGCGCCTCGCTCGGATAAGTCACCGGCTCCTTGCCCTGCCGGCGGTTCAGGTAGGGGTGGACCATGCCGCCCTGGATGGGCCCGGGGCGCACGATGGCGACCTCGATGACCAAGTCATAGAAGCACTGCGGCTTGAGCCTCGGCAACATGCCCTGCTGGGCCCGGCTCTCAATCTGGAAGACTCCCACCGTGTCCGCCTTCGAAATCATCCCGTAGGTGACCGCGTCCTCGGCCGGAATGTCCTGCATCTCGAACACGTGACCCTTGCGCCGCCCGATGAACTCGAGCGACTTGCGAATCGCCGTGAGCATGCCCAGGGCCAGCACATCGACCTTGAGCAGCCCGAGGGCATCCAGGTCGTCCTTGTCCCACTCGATGACGGTGCGCTCGGGCATCGAGGCGTTCTCGATGGGCACCATGCGCGAAAGCGGTCCTTTGGTCAGGACGAATCCGCCGGTGTGCTGCGAGAGGTGCCGGGGGAAACCGATGAGCTGGGTCGTCAGCTGCAGCAGCTGCTGCACCGCCAGGTCGTCGACCGAGAGGCCGGCTTCCTGGACCCGCTCGGCCATCACCAGTCGCCCGTCGAACCACTGATGTTCCTTGGCGACCCGGTCCACCGTCTCGAGGTCGAAGCCGAGCGCCTTGCCGACGTCGCGAATTGCGCTCTTCGGGCGGTAGGTCACCACGGTGGCCGTGAGCGCGGCCCGCTCGCGGGTGTACTTGCGGTACAGGTACTGGATGACCTCCTCGCGGCGTTCGTGCTCGAAATCGATGTCGATGTCCGGCGGCTCGTTGCGCTCCTTGGAGATGAAGCGCTCGAACAGCACCGACATGCGCGCCGGGTCGACCTCGGTCACGCCGATGCAGTAACAGACCACCGAGTTGGCCGCGCTGCCACGACCCTGGCAGAGGATGTGCTGCGAACGGGCGAAGTTGACGATGTCCGCGACGGTCAGGAAGTAGTGCTCGTAGTGCAGCTCGGCAATGAGCGCGAGCTCGTGCTCGATTTGCGTCTGCACCTTGGCCGGCATGCCGAGCGGCCAGCGCCGGCCGGCGCCCTCGTAGGTCAGGCGGCGCAGATAGGAAGAGGGCGTCTCGCCGTCGGGAACCACCTCGTCGGGGTACTGGTAGCGCAGCTCGTCGAGCGAGAAGTCGCAGCGCTCGGCCACGCGCAGCGTCTCCTCGAGCAGCTCGGCAGGGTAGGTCTGCGCCAACCGCAGCCGGGTGCGCAAATGCCGCTCGGCATTGGGCTGCAGGTCGAGGCCGCACTCGGTCAAGGGGCGGCCCACGCGCACGGCGGTCATGACGTCCTGCAGCGGCTTGCGCGAGCGCACGTGCATGTGGACGTCGCCGGCCGCCACCAACGGGATGGCGGTTTGCGCGGCGACCTCGCGCATGCGGTGCAGCCACATCTCGTCCTCCAGTGTCCGTAGCAGCGACACGGCGAGCCAGCAGCGGCCAGTGAAGTGGTCGAGCAGCCATCGTGCGAGGCACAGCAGCTGCTCGGGCGACGACGAGCGCTCGGGCGCCGATAAGACGAGGCAATCGTCCAGTGCATCGGCCTTGATCTCGTCGAGCGCCAGGCGGTAGCTGCCCTTTTCGCAGGCGCGGCGCAAGCGGGTAATGAACTGGCACAGGTTGTCGTAGCCGTTCAAATTGCGCGCCAAGACCAGCAGCGTGAAGGGCGCCTCTCCCTGAACCCCGCCCTGGACCTGGAACTGCGCGCCGACCAGCAGCTTGAGTCCCTGTGCATTCGCCTCGACATGCGCGCGCACCATCCCGGCCATCGAGCACTCGTCCGTGAGGGCGAGCGCCGCGTAGCCGAGCTGCCGGCCACGCTCGACAAGTTCTTCGGGTCGACTCGCTCCTCTGAGGAACGAGAAGTTCGACAAGCACCACAGCTCCGCATAGGCGGGTAAGGCTTGCATCGTTCGCGCGCCTCAAGCGAAGCTGCCGTGCAGGTACCAGGCGGTCGCCTCATTGGCGAGCCGCTCCTGGAATATCCAGAGCACGCCGGCGTGCTCGCTCAGCGCGACCCAGTAGTCGCGCTGGACGTTGAGCGCCTTGTCGCCGTCGTCGGCCTGCGTTCGGTGCCACCAGCCACCCTCGACGCGATGCGGACCGGCGAGCAGTTGCAGCAGTCCCTGGTACATCGGCCGCTCGCCCCTGGTGGCCAAGCGCAGTGGCCTGGGCAGAACGAAGGTCGGCTGCGGCAGGGCAGAGCGCCTGGCAGGCTTGCGCGGCCGGGGCTTCGGTGCCGGTTGCCAGTGCTGCATCCACTCCAGGCGGTGGTCCTCACAGACCACGGGGCGCAGCACGCGCTCGGACCCGAGCCGGGCCGCGATGCGCTCGAGCACCAGCGACAGCGATTCGCCCTGCTGCACGGTGTCCGGTAGCAGAGAGCCGCTGGCCTCCTCCATCGGGCGGACATCGACGGCCTCGAGCTCCAGGTCGCCGACCGGCGCAAGGAGCTCGACCTTGGCCAGGTGCTCGGCGAGCAGCCGGCAGAAGTGCTCGAGATGGCGGGTCGGCTCGGCGGTGCGGACCGTGAGCTCGCCGCCCTCGCCGGCGTCCTTGGCGCGCATGGAGTCGTGCCCCCAGCGCAAGGTAAAGGCGGTGGCGCCCGCATGGCGCGCGCTCAACCAGCCACTCATCTGCAGCAACAGCCGGCGGGCGCCGAAGAGCAGGGCGGGCGCCATCTCGACGCGCGACATCAGTTCGAGCCGGGCCTTGAAGGTCTCCGGGAGCACGACCCAACAGTGACCCTCGGGGCGCAGTCCGTAGGCCTCGTCGAGGGCGGCGAGAAGCTGCTGGTCGAAGCGCCGACCGATGCCGCCGCGTGGCAGGCGCCGCACATCGCCCAGCGTCTGGCAGCCGAGCTGGCTGAGCGTGACATGGTGAGGTCGGGTGGCGCTGAGCGCAGGCAGGGGCAACCGGTCCAGCAGTTCGGCGAGCGGCTTGCGAAAGCCGTTCTCGACGCCGGCACGAGCCAGCGCAACGGCGGCCAGGCTGGTAGGTGCCCACGCAAGCGCCGTAACGCCAAGCTCGCTGGATTCCTGAACGACGCGGTCGCGCAGGGCGCGTTTGCCGCCAAAGAGTCGCGTACTGGCCTCGACCTCCATGACGACGGCTTCATCGACCAGCGCAACACGGGGGGAGAACTGAAGCGCCCAGGTTGCGAGACCGTGCAGCGCATCAATGGGCGGCAGCGTGCCGTCGGGGCCGGACAGGAGCAGTGCTGCCCACAACATTGGCAGCCACCTCGCGAGAGGGAAGGAGTCGGCTGGGCTGGGCCAGTCGAGGGGTGAGGATGGCGGCAAGGCCACCGGGCACCGAGTGCAGCCGTACGACACCGTCGTGGACGGGGCCACGACGCTTGAGGACGTGAACGTGCAGCTCCCAGTCCGGCCCGAAGCTCACCATCACGCGAAGTGGAGCGGCAGAGGCTTCGTGCTGGGCAGCGGCGGGCCGGACCAGGAAGACCGGGCCTTCGCAGGACTGCGAGCAGACCTGCAGACGACGGACTTGTTCAGGGCGGGCCTGCGGCAGCCAGGCGATGAGAGCTCCGCAGGCATTGGACTTGACGAGCTGTTCGGTGCACCAGAGGCGCTCGGCCGGCGTGTCGGCCTGGACCCAGACCAGTTGGCGCTCGTCGATGCCTGCATGGTGAAGACCGGGGAGGTGCGGATGGCGCGGTGGTCCGACGACGACGACGGACTGGCGGCGAGCGATGACTGCACGCAGCGCCGGACCGAGGAGTCGCCACTCGAGGACGGCGGGTTGGGTTTGGAGCAACTCGGTCAGCGAATGGCACGGCCACCCGTTCCCGGAAGTTCTTGGTCAAGCTCTTCGAAGCCGGAGGAGACGACCGAGGTGACCTGGCGGCCTCCCTCGTTCGCGCGCCATACGCACGCCCCCAACCCGCCCGGCAGGAGTCCAGGAGGGCGCACGAGGCGCAGTTCGGATTGGTCCGGCGGAGGCGAAGCGTCCTCCTGCCAGTCGACGACGGCATGCATTCGGGAAAGCAAAGTACTGGATGGATGAACAGTACACCACGGACCTTGACTTTGTCGAGCGTGAAAGTTCCACACCGCTGGTCGGCCCCTGGTGTCTGCCGGCAGGACTGAGAGCGCGGCGAGCTGGCGAAAGGCACAGGGCGGAGACTTGACCGGCGGCAGCCTGCTTCGGCTCGAACCCGTACAAGCTCTACGAACGCAGAGGAAATGCCTTTGGCGGCTGATGCCTAATTAGGCAACGGAGAGGCAATAACCGCCGTTCGTGCCTGACTGATGCCGCTGTGATGCCTAACTGATGCCGCTACGTTGCCAATCCGGCCCGCCCGGCATCTTCGGGCCCGCGGCGGGCGCCAGAGGCGTTCTGAGTTGCAGGGCCCTTGTACCGGACACGGGGAAGCGCGCGACGGGTTTGCATTCGACTGTTCACGCCGCTGGCAAAGGTTGGACACCGAAACGCTCCAAACCCGCTCGCACCCTCTGGGCAGCAGCCCACTACAGGGTAAGTGGAAGTCTAAACTTTGCGGGACCGCAGCCCGTCGAATGCCGCCATGTGCTACTCCGCCCAAGTCGTGCGCGACTACCGTCGCTATACCCGCGAGTACGGCGCGCAACTCGACCTCAAGTCCTTCGTCGACATCTTCTGGCGCCGGCAAGGCGACAGCAAAGTCAAGATTCCCGAGGCCATGCAGGCGGCTTTCCAGGGGCATGAGCCCGCGGACGAGGACGAGCGCCGCATCCGGACCTTGATTGAGGAATTTGCGTCCGAGCAGGCATCCAAGCTCGAGCAGGAGCTCTTCGCGCAGCGAAAGCGCCTGGCCGATGCCGAGCGAGCGCTGGAGGCCAAGCCGACCAAGGCTGCGGCGGAATCGAAGCGCATTGCCACC
>NZ_JACDCU010000248.1 GCF_013817365.1 Methylibium sp.
CAGGAAGCGTATCTGGGGTCGATGCTTGCCGATCAGCAGGCTGCCGGCAGCACGGCGGGCCGGTGAAATGAAATACGTCTACGTGCGGGCTTTCGGCCTTTTGCGGGTTTTCGGTTTGTGTTGGCTGGGGGGGGTGTCGGTGGGGGAGGGAGGAAAAGACCGGCACATGGCGGGCTTCGAGCCCGCCATGTGCCGCGGCAATTCGCAGGCTCGATGCCTGCGATTGCCTTCACCCTATATAGAGGACTGTTCTGTCTTGCAAAGCCGTGGGCGGGTGTGTGGCGGCGCGCCTGTGCGGCGGCGAGCAGCGCAGGGTTGGCGGCGGCGCGCGCAGCGCGCTTCGTCAACTGACTCGTCGCGGCTGTCTGAGCGCAGTGAGCGCAGCGAACGAAGTGAGTTCCGCGACGCGCCGCCAACCCGAGCAGCACAGCGCAGTCGGCCCACAGGGCCGACCGCCGCACCGGCGCGCCGCCACACACCCGCCCACGGCTTTGCCCGTCCCGCTCCTCCGCAAGGCCGCCGCCCTCCCGAAGGCACCGTGTCGACACGCCCATGCTGAAGCTCACCAACCTCCACGCGTTCTACGGCAAAAGCCATGTGCTGCACGGCGTCACGCTCGACGTCAAGCCGGGCGAGATCGTGAGCATCCTGGGCCGCAACGGCTCGGGCCGATCGACCACCGTCAGGACCATCATGGGCCTCGTCGAAGGGCAGGGTTCGGTGAAGTGGAAGGGCGACGAGATCCTCGGCCACAAGGCTTTCGAAATCGCCCACCGCGGCATCGGCTACGTGCCCGAGAACCGCGACATCTTTCCCAAGCTCACCGTGCACCAGAACCTGCAGCTCGGCGAGAAGGGGCGCCGCAAACGCGGGCAGAACGGCGGTGAGAAAGCGCCGCGCTGGTCGTTCGACGACATGTACCAGCTGTTCCCGCGACTGAAGGATCGCCAGCACACGGAGGCCGGTGTGCTCTCGGGCGGTGAGCAGCAGATGCTCACCTTGTGCCGCACGCTGATGGGCGACCCCGAGCTGATCATGATCGACGAGCCCACGGAGGGCTTGGCGCCGAAGATCGTGGACTTGGTGGCGGAGTTCTTGAAGGAGCTCAAGCGGCGTGGCCTGTCGGTGCTGCTGGTCGAACAAAAGCTGACCATCGCCCTGCAAATCTCCGAGCGTTGCTACGTCATGGGCCATGGCCGCATCGTCTTCGAGGGCACGCCGGCCGACTTGCGAGGCAACGCCTATATTCGCAAGGAGTGGTTGGAGGTATAGAGCGGAGCGAAGGGCGAGGGGCCCGGTCCAAGGAATCGACCAGCGCAGCGATCGGCGAGGAAGCGGCCTCGATGGCCGCGACCGAGTGCCCGCACTGGGCCGACTGTCTTGTCACCGCAGCGACATCCCCGCAAGCACTTTCCATCCAGAATCGAACGATCGTGCTATTTGCCGTCTGATGCGGCTTTCCATCCTCGAAAGGCCGACCCATGAGCGCCCTCTACGAAGCGCACGGCGATGTCGCCGTCATCACGCTGAACAACCCGCCCGTCAACGGCCTCGGCTGCGAGACGCGCCGCGGCATCACCGACGCGCTGGCCAGGGCCGAAGCCGACGGGGCAGTGCGCGCCATCGTCATCACCGGCGCCGGCAAGGCGTTCTCCGGAGGCGCGGACATCAAGGAGTTCGGCTCAGCCAAGGCCTTGGCCGAACCCAACCTGCTGAGCGTGATCCGGACGGTCGAGAACAGCAGCAAGCCGGTGGTCGCCGCGATCCACACGGTGTGCATGGGGGGCGGGCTCGAGTTGGCGCTGGGCTGTCACTACCGCGTGTCTTCGCCCGGCGCGAGCATTGCGCTTCCCGAGGTCAAGCTCGGCCTGCTGCCGGGCGCCGGGGGCACGCAGCGGCTGCCGCGCGCAATCGGTGTGGAGAACGCGCTCAACATGATCGTCAGCGGCGAGCCGGTGAAGAGCGAGCTGCTGGCACAGGCGCACGGCCAGCAGCTGTTCCAAAAGATCATCGAAGGCGATCTGCTCGAAGGCGCGGTCGCTTTCGCGCGCTCGGTGGCCGATACGCGCCCGCTGCCGCGCGTGCGCGATCTGAAGGCGACGCATCCGAACGCCGATGCCTATTTCCAGTTCGCGCGCAACACGGCGGGTGCGATGGCCAGGCACTTTCCGGCGCCGGTGCGCTGCGTCGATTGCGTCGAGCAGGCGGTCAAGGCGAAGTTCGAGGACGGCATGCGCTACGAGCGCGAGGCCTTCGCGGCGCTGATGCTGACGCCGGAATCGAAGGCGCTGCGACATGCGTTCTTTGCCGAGCGCGCGGCCAGCAAGATCCCCGACGTTCCCGCCAACACGCCACTGCGCCCGGTGAACAAGGTCGCCGTGATCGGCGCGGGCACCATGGGCGGCGGCATCGCCATGAACTTCCTCAACGCCGGGATCCCGGTCGTCATGCTGGAGCAAAAGGCCGAAGCGCTCGAACGCGGCGTCGCCACCCTCCGCAAGAACTACGAGGCGCAGGTCAAGAAGGGCAAGCTGAAGGCCGACAAGTACGACGAGCGCATGAACCTGCTCTCGACCACGCTCGAGTATGCCGATCTGAGAGACGCCGACCTGGCCATCGAGGCGGTGTTCGAGGACATGGGCGTGAAGGAGAAGGTCTTCAAGGCGCTCGACGAGGTGATGAAGCCCGGCGCCATCCTCGCCAGCAACACCTCCACGCTCGACGTCGACAAGATCGCCGCCTTCACCCGGCGGCCAGAAGACGTGATCGGCACCCACTTCTTCAGCCCCGCCAACGTGATGAGACTGCTCGAGGTGGTGCGCGGCGAGAAGACCGCCAAAGACGTCCTCGCCACCGTGATGCAGCTCGGCAAGAAGATCAGGAAGACGTGCGTTGTCTCCGGCGTGTGCGACGGCTTCATCGGCAACCGCATGCTCGAGCAGTACACGCGCCAGGCCGGCTTCCTGCTGGAGGAGGGCGCCACGCCGGCGCAGGTCGACAAGGCCTGCGAGCGGTTCGGCTTTGCGATGGGTCCCTTCCGCGTGGGCGATCTCGCCGGCAACGACATCGGCTGGGCGATCCGCAAGCGCCGCTACGTCGAGAAGCCCCACATGCGCTACAGCAAGACCGCCGACCTGTTGTGCGAGAAGGGCCGCTTCGGCCAGAAGACGGGCGCCGGCTGGTACGACTACCAACCCGGCAAGCGCGATGCCATTCCGTCGAAGGATGTGGTGGACATGATCGCGCAGCACCGCGCCGACCTCGGCATCACACCGCGCAAGATCGGCGAAGAGGAGATCGTGCACCGGCTGGTCTATTCGCTGGTGAACGAGGGCGCGAAGATCCTCGATGAGGGCATCGCCTCGCGCGCCTCCGACATCGACATGGTCTACCTCACCGGCTACGGCTTTCCGCTGCACCGCGGCGGGCCGATGTGCTACGCCGACACGCAGGGCCTCTTCAACGTGGTGCAGGCGATGAAGCGCTTCGCAATGAACCCCAACGACGACGCCGAGGTTTGGCAACCCGCCCCGCTGCTCGCGCGCCTGGCCGACGAAGGCAAGAGCTTCACCTGACTGACTCCCTCTTCCCCTGGGAGTGGGTTGGGGTGAGGCCCGGCCCGCCCCTGAAAACGCAAGCCGCACTCGAAGGATGCCGAAATGACCCAAGCCCTCATCGTCTCAACCGCCCGCACGCCTTTGGCCAAGAGCTGGAAAGGCGCCTTCAACATGACCCACGGCGCTACGCTCGGCGGCCACGCGGTCAGGGCGGCCATCGAGCGCGCCGGCATCGACGGCGCCCTCGTCGAGGACGTGCTGATGGGCTGCGCCACGCCCGAGGGCGCCACCGGCAGCAACATCGCACGCCAGATCGCGTTGCGCGCCGGGCTGCCCGTCACCACCAGCGGTGTGACCGTCAACCGCTTCTGCTCCAGCGGCCTCCAGACCATCGCCATGGCCGCTCAGCGCATCGTCGCGGGTGAGGGGGACGTGTACGTGGCCGGCGGCGTCGAGAGCATCTCCTGCGTGCAGAACGAAGCCAACCGCCACATGATCACCGACCCCTGGCTGATCGAACACAAGCCCGAGATCTACTGGAACATGCTGCAGACCGCCGAGCAGGTGGCCAAGCGCTACAAGATCGACCGCGACCGCATGGACGAATACGGCGCACGCAGCCAGCAGCGAGCCTGTGCGGCGCAGGAGGCCGGCAAGTTCAACGACGAGCTGGCACCGATCACGGTGACGGCCGGCGTCGCCGATGCGGTGATGGGCCTGCGCAGCAAGCAGGTCACCATCAGCGCGGACGAAGGCCTGCGACCTGGCACGACGGTGGAAGCCGTCTCCGGCATCAAGCCGGCGATTCCGGGCGGCGTGATTGCGGCCGGCAATGCCAGCCAGTTCAGCGATGGCGCCGGCGCCTGCGTGATCGTCAGCGATGCCTTTGCCGAGAAGAACGGTTTGAAGCCGCTGGGTCGCTTCCTCGGTTTCGCAGTGGCAGGCTGCGAGCCCGACGAGATGGGCATCGGTCCCGTTTTTGCCGTGCCCAAAGTGCTCGAGCGCCTGGGCCTGACGGTCGCTGATATCGACTTGTGGGAACTGAACGAAGCCTTCGCCGTGCAAGTGCTCTATTGCGCCGAACGGCTAAGCATTCCCATGGACCGGCTCAATGTGAACGGCGGCGCCATCGCGGTCGGCCATCCCTACGGCGTGAGCGGGCAGCGCCTCACCGGTCACGCGCTCATCGAAGGCAAGCGCCGCGGCGCGAAGAGAGTGTGCGTCACCATGTGCATCGGCGGCGGGATGGGCGCGGCCGGCGTGTTCGAGGTGCTGTGAGTGCGGCGCGACCCGCCGAGTTGATCGCGGACCGAGCCTGCTCATGCGGCTCAGCGGCGAAACAGGAACAAACGAGATGAAGACCGTACGACTCGAGAAACTGACCTGGGTGCTGATCTATGGCGGCATCTTCATGGCGATGCTCGGACTGTGGGTGATCGACGACAACGCCGCACTCGGGCACAGCCTGAGCTGGGGCGGCGGCCTGGCAATACTGGTCGGCGTGCTGCTGATCTGGTTGCGATCGCGGCGCGGCGACGCGGCGGAGCTGCCGGACGAGGGAACGCCGCGGTGATCCACCACATCGTCATCTGGACGCTGCACGAGGCCTACCAGAGCCATCCGCAGCACCAGGCCGTCGCCGCACAGCTCGGACCCATGCGCAGTGAGCGGCGGGTGGTCAATTTCGAGCGGCCTTGAACGGCCATGCGCCTGCGTCGACTGGCCGGTGCTGCAATGTTTTCGATGGGCGCATCCACCGCGGCGGCGACGGATGCCGCTGCTGCGTTTCAGGTCTTTCCCGTCGCTCGCAGCGCTGCCCAGGTCGAAGCGCAGTGCGTTGGCTTGCTGGGCGATGTGGCGCGGCGTGAGCGCCGCGTTGCCGCCGGCGCCGACGGCAAGGTCGGTGTGCTGGCCGGCATGGACGGCATCACCCAGGCGGTCGATGAGCAGCTGGCGCCGATCGCCTTTCAGGCGCACGTTCACCCGAACACCGCGGTGCGCGACGCCGCCGAGGCCTGCACGCTTCGCTTTCAGGACTTCGCCAGCCGGCTGTACCAGAACGCGAAAATCCACGCCCGGCTTGAGGCCCTGGTGCCGCTCGATCCGATCGACCGCCAGATGCGCGACGACCTGCTGGCGGCCTTCGAGGATGCCGGCGTCGCGCTGTCCGCGCGGCGCCGGGCCACAGCGCGACGGCTCAGCAACGAGATGGCCGAGTTGTCGCAGGCTTTCGAGCGACAGGTGCGCGAGGACGACACCCTCGTCGCCTTTACCGAGTCCGAACTGAGTGGGGTGCCGGCTGCGGTGTGGCGCGAAGCGCCTCGCGACCCACAAGGTCGCGTGCTGCTCGGCCTGGACTACCCCGTTTATGGACCGGTGATGGAAACGGCGCACGACCCGGCGGCGCGCGAGCGCGTGTGGCGTGCCTTCCATGCGCGCGGCGGCCAAGCCAATCTCGACCGGCTCGCAGCGCTTGCGAACAAGCGCCGGGCGTATGCGCAGCTGTTCGGGCTCGAGAGTTACGCCGAGTTCCAGGTGCGCCGCCGCATGGCGCACAACGTCGCGACGGTGCAGGCGGGAGTGTCAGAAATTCTGTGTGTGAGGCGCTGTGAGACTTGTCCACGGCGGCGGGCGTCGCTTGCGACGAACGACCGACGCGGTGGGCAAGTCGGTGGTCGCATGTTACGCGGCCGTCTTCGTGAA
>NZ_JACDCU010000249.1 GCF_013817365.1 Methylibium sp.
ACCTCAACACCGCTGGCGAAGACGGGTTGATGCTGCGCCTGGCCGAGCACGCCAACATCGAGGTCCGGCTGTACAACCCGCTGCCCGCCGGTCGGGGCTCCACCGTGACCCGCGTGCTCGCTTCGCCCACCGACTTCGCGCGCATCAACCGGCGCATGCACAACAAGATGATGGTGGCCGACAACGCGCTGGCCATCATGGGCGGGCGCAATCTGGGCGACGCCTACTTCGTGCAGAGCGAGAAGAGCAATTTCGTCGACCTCGACGTGATCGCCGCCGGCCCGGTGGTGCCGGCGCTCTCGCGCTCCTTCGACCGCTTCTGGAACGATCCACTGGCCTACCCGGTCGAGACGATCGCGGCGCCGGCCGCTGCGGACATGGCCTCCGCCGCGCTGGCCGCGCCCGACGAACTGCCCGTGGCCGCGCAGCAGAGCATCCTCTCCAACGCCCTGGCCCGCGAGCTGATCGCCGGGCGGCTCGATCTGGTATGGGCGCCGGCGGCGGTGATCGCCGACAAACCCTCCAAGATCAGCAGCGAGGAGGAGCCGCAAGCCGAGGAAACGCTGGCGGACGACATGAACCGGCTGATGCGCAGCGCCACCGCCGAGGTGATCGTCCTCTCGCCGTATTACGTGCCGGGCACGCGCGGGGTCGGGCTGGCCGAGGACCTGCAAGGCAAGGGCGTGGCGCTGCGCGTGCTGACCAATTCGCTGGCGACCACCGACGCACCCGTGGTGCACATCGGCTACTCGCGTTACCGCGAGCCACTGCTGAAGGCCGGGGTCGAGCTCTACGAACTGCGCCCGCAATTCGACGCACCGCCGCGCAGCGGGCTCGGCTCCTTCGGCTCGTCGCAGGCCAGCCTGCACAGCAAGGCGCTGATCATCGACCGGCGCACGGTGCTGGTCGGCTCTATGAACATGGATCCGCGCTCGGACAAGCTCAACAGCGAGATCGGCCTGGTCATTCGCAGCCGCGTGCTCGCTCGGCAGCTCCAGCGTTTCTTCGAAACCGTGAGCCAGCGCAGCGCCTGGCACGTGACGATCGCCGAGGACGGCAGCGGCCTGCGCTGGCGCAGCGGCGGGCCCGAGCCGCAAACCGTGCAGACCGAACCCGAGGCGAGCCCCTTGCTGCTGTTCACGCTGAAGCTGCTGGCGCCGTTCGCGCCGGAGGAAATGCTGTGACGGACCGGCCTGCCCTTTCAGCCTTCCTTGCGGGAAAGACGCCGTGAACCGCCGCGTCGACCTCGACGCCGCGCGCGGGTTGATGCTGGTGCTGATGGCCCTGACGCATCTGCCCACGCGCTTCTCCAGCCCTGCCGGCCAGCCCTTCGGCTTCGTCTCGGCAGCCGAGGGCTTCGTGATGCTGTCCGCCTACATGGCGGGTATGGTCTACACGAGCCGCGCGCTCAAGAGCGGCATCCCGGCCATGCGCACCGCCTTTCTCATGCGCGCGCTCAAGATCTACGGCTGCCAGGCGGCATTGCTCTTGTTCCTCTTCACCTTCATCGCGGTGCTCGGGCTCACCTTCGACCGCGCCGAGGTCAAGGGCCTGATGGGCTTTTTTCTCGAGGAGCCGCTGACGGCCTTCATCGCCTCGCTGCTGCTGCTGTACAACCCGCCGCTGCTGGACATCCTGCCGATCTACATCGTCTTCATGCTGCTCAGCCCGCTGCTGCTCGCGCATGGCGTGTCGCGCGGCTGGGTCGGCATCTTGATCGGCAGCCTGCTGCTGTGGCTGCTGGCGCAGTTCGACCTGGGCGACCGGCTCTACGCGGCCGGCATTGCATTGAGCGGCCTGACGACGGTGCCGCCCAAGGCCTACGGCTCCTTCGAGATCTTCGGCTGGCAGTTCCTGTGGGTGCTCGGCCTGTGGATGGGTTCGAGCGCCGCGCAAACCCCCGACGCGCAGACGCGCTTTCCGAGGGCGGTGGTGCTGATCGCGCTGGCCTATGCGCTGACCACCTTCGTGTGGCGCCAGGCCATCGGCCAAGTGCCCTTCGGCGACAACGCCGCGCTGAACCTGCTGTTCGACAAGTGGCACGTGGGGCCGCTGCGCCTGTTCAACTTCTTCGCGCTGCTGGTGCTGGCCATGCACTACGGGCCCCGCCTGCTCGACCGGCTGCCGCGCCTGACCTGGCTCGAGGTAATGGGCAGTGCCTCGCTGCCGGTGTTTTGCGCGCACCTCGTGCTGGTGCTGCTGGCGCTGGTGCAGTTCGGCGCGCCGAACGCGGGGCGGCCCGTCGCGGTCGATGTGCTGATCCTGATCGGCAGCTTTGCCGCGCTCTATGCGGTGGCGCTGATCAGCCAGCGCCTGGACCGCTACGCCGCAGCGATCAAGGAGCGGTGGTCGCGGCAGCAGCGGCGGCGCCGGTCTCGGCTAAATGCAAATGCAACGCGATGACCTCTTGCCACAGCGCATAGCCGGCCTCGTTGAGGTGCAGCGCGTCGGCGGCGAACAACTCGGCGCGCGGGCGCCCGTTGGCCTGCAGCATGGGCGTGTAGATGTCGATGAAGTCGAGCAGCGGGCGGCTCTGGCTGTAGCGCTCGATGAGCGCATTGGTGGCGCGCATCTTGGGCAGCAGCGCCTCGCGCAGCGGGCTGGGCTTGATGGAAAGGTAGGCGATGCGCGTTTGCGGCAACTCGCGCTGCACGCCCTCGACGAAGCCGCGGAAGCTCGCCAGCACGTCCTCGGGCGAGCGGCCTTCGGCCAGATCGTTGTCGCCGGCGTACACCACCACCAGGCGCGGCTTGTAGGGCAGGACGAGGCGCTCGAGGTGCTGCGTGCAATCGAGCATGCGCGAACCGCCGAAGCCGCGCTTGACAATCACCGGCAGTTGGCTGAATTGCGTTTCCAGCCCGTCCCACAGGCGGATCGACGAGCTCCCGACGAAGACCACGCCGCCGGGCTTGGGCGTGCGCAACTCATCAGCGGCGGCAAAGGCGTCCAGGCTGGCTTGCCAGCGCGGATCGACGACCATGGCGGGGTGGATCGGAAGAACCGGTGCGGCCTGCAAGGGCGGGCTGGCCGGACCCGACTGGGCACGCGCGGGCACCGCCCAGGAAGCCAGCCCGGCCAGGCCGCTCAAACACACCATGAGCAGGATCGATTTGCGCATTCGCAATGCCTTGCCGAGAGAGGGAAAGAAATGGGACGTGCACGGTGCCACCCGGTCTGGCGCCCCGAACAAGGTGGATTGTGTTCTTCGCTGCCCCGGAAAGTTCCTCTCAGTGCCTTGTCGCGGCGGCGGGCAGGGTCATCCCCGCAGGCTCGCCCGCCTAAGAAACAAGGACAACGAGCATGAATGCCGGACCCCAGTCCTATCTGGCGCGCGTGGTCGCCTTCGTCGCCATCGTCGCCCTGGCCTTGCTGGCTTGGCGGCTGCTCGATGTGATCGTGCTGCTGTTCGGCGCGGTGCTGATGGCGGTGGCCCTGCGCACCTTGGCCGGGCCGCTGCAGGAGCACCTGAAGCTGCCGGCGCAGGTGGCGCTCGCGCTGGCGGTGCTGGGCGTGGTGGCGGTGATCGCATTGGCGATCTGGCTGCTGGGCGACCGAGTGGCCGAACAGTTCGCCAACCTGCGCGCAGCGCTGCCGCCGGCGCTCGACGCGGCCCGCAACTGGCTCAACAGCCAGCCCTTCGGTCAGACCCTGCTCGAGCTGTGGAGCAACGCGAAGAGCGGGGAAGTGTTCTGGACCCGGCTGGCCAGCCTGGCGACGATGACCCTCGGTGCGATCAGCAGCGTGCTGCTGGTGGTGGTGATCGCTATTTATCTGGCGGCCGACCCGGCGCTGTACCGGCGCGGCCTGCTGCACCTGCTGCCGCTCGAGCAACGCCCGGCGGTCGACGCGGCACTGCAGGCCGGGGGCGTAGGCCTGTCGCGCTGGCTGCTCGGCCAGGGCGTGTCGATGCTGGCGATCGGCACGCTCACGGCCATCGGCTTGGCGCTGCTTGGAATGCCGCTGGCGCTGAGCCTGGGCGTGATCGCCGGCCTGTTCGCTTTCGTGCCGTTCTTCGGGGCGGTCACCTCCGGCGTGCTGATCGTCGTGCTGTCGTTCGCGCAAGGGCCCGACAAGGCGCTGCAGGCCGCCGTTCTGATGCTGGCGGTGCAGCAGTTCGAGGACTTGGTGCTGCTGCCCTTCATTCAGCGCTGGGCCGTGCGGCTGCCGCCGGTGCTGGGGCTCGTGGCCGCGGTCATGTTCGCGCTGTTGTTCGGGCCGGTCGGCGTTCTGGTGGCCACGCCGCTGATGGTGCTGTTGATGATCCTGGTTCAGCAGCTGTACGTCGACCGCGTGGTGGAGACGCCGCGCGCCGAGGCCGCCGCCGCGCACCGTGACGTGCAAGCGGTGGAATGAAGTTTGCCCTGTGCAGCGCGACAAGAGGTGCTGCAAGACAAGGAGCTCGATCGACATGAAGACTTGGCAGGACGCCGCCGCGGATGCGCGGTTCTCGGGCGGTGCAGCCGCCGCCGGCTCGCTGGCCATGCTGGCGCTGTGTGGAAGCCGCAGCATCGGCAGCGCCACGGCGGCCATCAACGCGCCGAGCCACATCGTGTGGGGCGATGTCGCCTTGCGCAAGAACGGGCCGAGCGTGCGCTACACCCTGCCGGGGCTGGCCTTGCATGTCGGCTCCTCACTGTTTTGGGGCGTGCTGTACGAAAAATTTCTCGCCCCGCCCGCAGGCGCCGGCGCGACGACGATGCTGCGCAACGCCGGCCTGGCCACCGCCGGCGCGGCGCTGGTGGACCTGCGCCTGGTGCCAAGCCGCCTCACGCCCGGATTCGAGCGACGGCTTCCCCGCACGGGCCTGCTGCTGGTGTACGGCGCGTTCGCGCTCGGGCTGGCGGTCGGCGGCTGCGCGGCAGCGCAACGGCGGGCCAGCCGGTTGTCGGCGGCGCAACGCGATCAGCCGGAGTTGGAACCTCTGGGACCGTTTCCGACGCCGAACGAACGGCCAATCGCCGCGCGCACGGTGTTTTGAGCGCGGATCGGCTTAGCCGCGCGACGAACCACTGCTCGACACGCCCACCAGCACGGTGTCGTCGCGCTTCTCGAGCACACCGTCTATGTAGAGCTTTTGCACGATGACCATCAGCACGACCATCGCGGGCGTCGCCAGCAACACGCCGACGATGCCGAACAGCACACCGAACATCACGGCCGCAGCCAGGCCCAGGACCGGCGGAAGATCGACCGCCCAGCGCTGCACGAAGGGCATCAGCACCTGCCCTTCCATCTGCTGGATGGCCAGGGCGAGGATCACGACATACAGCGCGGTTTGCGGGCCCTGCATGAAGCCCAGCAGCACGGCCAGCAGGCCGCCCGCGATGGCGCCGAAGAACGGGATGAACGCGAGCAGGCCCGACACCACGCCGACCGAGAACGCCAGCGGCACGTCGAGCAGCCACAGGCCCAGCGCCGTGGCGCCGCCGACGAACAGCATCGACACCGACTGCCCGAGCAGCCAGCGCGAGAGCGCGGCGCCGCTCGCGTCGAGGGCGTCCGCGGCCTGGTTGCGCAAGGCCGGCGGCACCAGACGGATCAGGCCGTTGCGGTAGACCCGCGGCGACACGGCCAGGTAGATGCCCATGATCAGCATCAGCCCGGCGCCGCCGAGGGCGCCGAAGGTCAGGCCCGCGTATCCGGCCAGTCGGGTCGCCAGGGGGCTCGTGTCGGCGCGCACCTCGTCGACGTACTGCAGCACTGCCGTTCCGACCCGGTGGTTGTTCAGCCACCCCATCACCGCGTCGAGCGCCGCCGGCAGCCTTTCGCGCAACCGCTCGAACTGCTCGACGAGCGGATCGCCCACGAGCCAGATGCCGAGGGCGAGCACGCCGGTCAGCAACACCAGGCAGCTCATGACCGACCAGCCCGCGGGCACATGCAGGTACTTCTCCAGCGCGCCGGCCAAGACGCGCAGCACCGCGGCCACGATGATCGCTCCGAAGGCGAGCATGAACAGGTCCATCAGCTGCCAGGCAATCAGCGCCAGCAACAGCGAGAACGCGACGAGTGCTACCTTGCGGGGGAAGCTCCAGGAGGTCGGCTCCACGGCAGGCGGGGACGCTCGCGTCATGACGGTTCGGGCCGGGGAGCCACGATCACCGAGGCGACGGAGTGTGCGTCGAGCGCGGCATAGAGCAATTCGGTCATGCGTTGTTCAGCAGGCTGTTGAAGGAGACCTGTCGGCACAAACAAAGTCAGGCCCGCCCGACCGGCCTGCGCAAACACGAAGCGCAGGCC
>NZ_JACDCU010000250.1 GCF_013817365.1 Methylibium sp.
GATGGGGCCAGCGAGTGAGGGCATACCCTTGAAATCCCGGGCAAACAGCCGGCAGGCCGCCGGGGGTGCACCGGCGCCGTGCGAGCCTGCGCGCGCTCGGTGCGTCGTCAGTGAATGCGCGAACCGTTTTCGCGCGCCTCGCCGCGGGCGCGGGCCAGCTCGTCCACCGCCAGCGCCAGCGCGCGGATGCCCGCCGGGATCTGCGCTGCGGCGATCGACGACAGGCGCAGTCGAAAGAACGGGCAGGGGTAGGGCGGCCGGGCGTAGAACACATCGCCCACTTCGATCAGCACGCCGTGGCGGCGCGCGATGATGGCCAGGTCGCCGCTGTCGACCCAGGCCGGCGCATGGACCCAGATGGAAGCGCCGCCTTGTGGCAGGGCGAACTCGAAATCCGGCAGGTGCTCGCGCAGCGCCTGCGCCACCAGCGCCATGCGTTCCTGCAAGGCCTGGTTGACGCGCCGCGCATGCGACTCGTGGTGGCCGAGCGAGAGGAAGAGCGCGTAGGCGTGCTGCAAGAAGGCGCTCGGGTGGCGCACCATCGCATGGCGCAGCACGCGCAGCTCGGCGATCAGGCTGCGCGGCGCGACGATGTAGCCCAGCCGCAGCACCGGTGACAGGCTCTTGGACACCGAGCCGACATAGATCACGCGACCGGTCTTGTCCAGGCTCTTGAGTGCGGGCATGGGCGCGCCGACATACAGGTTCTCGGCCTCGTAGTCGTCCTCGATCACCACGAAGTCCTGCAGCTCGGCCTGGCGCAGCAGCCGCTGGCGGCGTTCCAGCGGCAGGGTCACGGTGGTCGGGCTCTGGTGCGAGGGCGTGACGAAGAGGTAATCGAGCGCTGGCAGGCCGTCGACCACCACGCCGTCCTCATCGACCGGCACCGGCACCCAGCGCGGGTCGCGCAGCGAAAAAGTGTTGCGCGCATGCGGATGGCCCGGCTCCTCGAAGCCGACGCGCGTGCCGGTGTCGAACAGGGCCTCGGCCAGCAGGTAGCAAGCCTGTTGCGAGCCCACGGTGACGAGGATCTCGTCCTTGAGCGCGAACACGCCGCGCTTGGGCAGCAGCCGCAGGCGGATCTGCTCGATGAGATCGGCCACGTCGTCGGTCTCGAAATCCGGCGTCCAGTGCGGCAGTTGCGCGCGGGCCAGGCTGCGCACGCAGCACTCGCGGAAATCTTCGGTGGGAAAGAGCTGCGAATCGTAGGTGCCGTAGACGAACGGGTAGGCGTACTCGCGCCAGCGGTCGGGCTTGGTGAGCGTGGGACGGTCGAGCAGCGAGCGCAACACGCGGGCTTGCCAATCGGGCGCCGCACCCGAACGGCCTCCGCCGTCCGGCAGCGGCTCGGCTTGCACCGCCGGCACCGCGCGCGCGTTGGCCGCCACGAACACGCCGCTGCGTGGACGCGCTTCGAGGAAGTTCTCGTCGATCAGCTGCTCGTAGGCCGAGGTCACCGTGTTGCGGCTCAGGCCGAGCAGCCGCGCCAGCTCGCGCGAGGACGGCATCGGCGCGCCGGGCGAAAGCCGCCCGTCGAGCACCGCCTGCACGACGGCCACGCGCAAGCGGCCTTGCAGCGGCAGGCCGGGCTGCTCGGGCAGCTCGAAGAGCTGGGCCCACTGGGTGCTCTGGGGGTTGCGCATGGCTTTCGAAGTCTACGGCTGGCGCGCACGAATCCCGGCATCTGGCTCTATCGGCGAAAGGCGAAGCTTTCTACTCTGACGACATCAGGGCGAGTGCTCGCCCTCAGGAGAACCCATGAGCCAGTCATCCCCCATCACAGAAGCCACGCTCGCCGCCTTCGGTGACGCCTGGAACCGCCACGACATCGATGCGCTGATGTCCTTCATGAGCGAAGACTGCGTGTTCGACACCGCCGCCGGCGCCGAGCGTTTCGGCAACCGCCACGTCGGCCAGACCGCGGTGCGCAAAGCTTTCGCGGCCGCCTGGGAGACGGTGCCCGATGCGCAGTGGCGCGACGCCACGCACCTCGTGCAGGGCGACAGGGGTTTTTCGCAATGGACTTTCACCGGCACGGCCGCCGACGGCAGCCGCATCGAGGTCGACGGCATCGACCTGTTCACCTTCAAGGGCGCAAAGATCCACAGCAAGAACGTGTTCCGCAAGGCGCGGCCCAACCTGCCGGCCGCCAAGTAAACAACCCGCATCGGAATCGCCATGGCCGCCACCCACACCGCGCCGTTCAACCCGCAGGACTTGTCGGCGAGCAGCCGCTACGACCCGCGCTACGACCCACTGGTCGCGCACGACCCCGGTGCCGGCCGGGCGTACGCGCCGAGCTACTGGGTGGGCACCGCCGGCACGCCGCCCCCCGACGACGGCCCGGTACAGGGCGACATGGACGTGGACGTGGCCATCATCGGTTCGGGCGCCACCGGCATGTCCACCGCGCTCTTCCTCGCGCAGGAGCATGGCATTCAGGCGACGGTCCTCGAAGCCAACCAGGCCTCCTGGGGCTGCTCGAGCCGCAGCGGCGGCCAGGGCCAGAACGCGAGCGGGCGCCTCAAGCGCTCGCAGTGGATCGAGCGCTGGGGTCTGGAGGTCGCCAAGAAGCTCGACGCCGAGATCCGTGGCGGCTTCGAGCGCTTCAAGGAGCTGACACAGCAGATCGATTGCGACGCCTACGACGGCGGTCACCTGTGGGTCGCGCACCGACCGACCAAGCTCGATCTTCTGGCGCGAGAAGCCAAGGTGATGCGCGAGCAGTTCGGCTACCGCACGCGCATGCTCAGCGCCGAGGAACTGCGTCGCGATTACTGCGACGAGCGCGAGGCCGCCGGTGCGTTCTACGAGCCCGAAGGCATCGGCATCCACCCGCTCAAGTTCACTTTCGGACTCATGCGCAGGGCCCAGGCGCTCGGCGTCAAGCTCCACACCGCCAGCCCCGTGCGCGGCTGGCAAACGCAGGGCGGCGTGCACCACCTGCGCACGCCCGGCGGCACCGTGCGCGCCAAGCGCGTGGCCGTGTGCACAGGCGGCTACACGGCGCAGCAGCTCAACCCGCTGCTCAAGAACAAGCTGATGCCCATCTTGTCGAACTCGGTGGTCACGCGCGTGCTGACCGACGCCGAGCTGAAAGCCACGAACTTCCGCTCGCAGACCTTCCTTACCGACACGCGCACCTTGCGCTTTTACTACCGGCTGCTGAAGGACAACCGCCTGCAACTGGGCAGCCGCAGCGCAGTGACCGGCGCGCAGGCCGAGGATCCGGTGCACAAGCAACTGCTCACCGACGCCATCGCGCGCAAGTTCCCGCCGCTGGCCGGCATCGGCATCGATTACTCGTGGTGGGGCTGGGTCGACATGAGCCACGACATGATGCCGCGCATCACCCAGCCCGATCCTGCTCAGCGCCTCTGGTACTCAGTGGGCTACGGCGGCAACGGCGTTTCGTTCTCCACGCTGGCTGGGCGCCGCCTGGCCGAGCGCGTGGCCGGCAAGGACGGCGGCAAGGCGGTGTTCGAGCTGCCGATCTACAACTCGCCGCTGCCGTTTCCAAACGTCATGGGCTTGGTCGAGTCGCCGGTCTTCGCGCCGTTCCGCCGGCTCGGGCAGCGCGCGCTCTACAAGTGGTACTGGCTGCGCGACGAGAAGTTCTGAGCGAGGCGGCGGAGCCGCCATGAGACGGCCAGTGGTCCGTCAGCTTCGCAGCCTTTCGCTCGGCGCGTTCCGATCCGGTGCCGCGGTACTCCACGCAATCAGCACGAGCAACGCAACCTGCACGGGAAGCCGCAGCACCAGCACCCAGTACGGCACGCCGAACAGTTCGGGCCGCTGCAGCATGTAGAGGTGCGCCGGCGTGACGGCGATCGTCAGCGCAAAAAGGCACCATCCTGCGGCGCGGCGCATGCGCGGCCACAGGAGGCCCGCCGCGCCGAGCAGCTCGAACACGCCGCTGACGAGCACGGCCTCGCGCGGCCACGGCACGAAGGGCGGCACGATGCGCATCTGCGCGTCGGTGAAGAGGAAGTGCGCGATGCCCCCGACCGCGAACCAGACAAAGACGATGGCCAGCCCAATGCGCCGCCAGCGGCTCGTTGCGCGGGTGCCGGCGATCTCGGAAGTTGTCGTCATCGAATCGTCGGGGCCATTGGTTAGTGCGTGGTCAGGAACCGACGCACGCGGTCGGGCACGGTACCGCGCAGTCACGTCGGTGATCCATCGAAGTCACAATTCCGTCCAATGTCGATTCTCGGAGGGCTGCCGTGAGCACTGCCACATTCAAGGAGTTCGAAGCCCAGGCGAAAGCCCAGGGCTTCGACGAGGTTCTGGAGCGCGACTGGGCACCGACCACGGTCCTCGACACGCACGTTCATCCTTTTGCCGTGCAGGCGCTCGTCGTCCGGGGCGAGGTGTGGCTGACCGTGGGCGGCGACACCCGCTACCTGCAAGCCGGCGACACGTTCACGCTGGGCCGCGAGGTTGCGCATGCGGAGCGGTATGGCGACAAGGGCGCGACCTACTGGGTCGCGCGGCGTAACGGGGCGAACAACGATGGCGAGTGATCCGCACGCTGCTCCGGTTTCCCCTGAGATCGGTGATCCGGCAGCCATGACCGAAGACGCGATGCCGGCCACCGAGAGCTCTGCGCAGGCCGCTGGGGCCACTGAAGGTCCGGCTGCGGCCTCGACCAAGAACGAGACCGAGACCGAGGCCGCTTCACCTGCGGTTGCAGACCTCTCGCCCTCCGCCTGTGCCGCGCGCCTGGCCGAACTTTTTCCCGCTGTCTTTTCACCCGGGGCGCCCAAGCCACTGAAGCTGCGTATTCAGGCCGACGTGCAGCAGCGGGCCCCCGGCGTCTTCACGAGAAAGGCGCTCTCGGTCTTCTTGCACCGGCACACGACGAGCACGGCCTACCTCAGGGCGCTGGCCGATGCGGCCGATCGCATCGATCTCGACGGCCTGCCCGCCGGCCCCGTGAACGACGAGCATCGTCAAGCCGCCGCCACTGAGCTGCAGCGCCGCCGCGCGCTCCACGACGAGCGACGCGCGGCGGAACGCGACGCCCAGCGCAAGGCGCATGACGAGCGGCGGGCGGGCGAGCGCGACGCCCAGCGCGCTGCGCACGACGCTCAGCGTGCTGCACACGACGCTCAGCGCGCCACGCACGACGAAGCCCGACGCGCGCGCGCAGCCGAAGGCCAGGCGCTGAGCGAACGGGCCGCGCTGCTTCGTGCTTTCGAGGCGACCACGCTGACCGCCGCGAACTTCTGCGCGCTGAAAGGGCTGTCGCAAGGCGATCTCGCCACCGCGCTCGCGCAGGCCCGCGACGACCGGCAACGGTTCGCCCAGGCACCCCGGCCGCAGCCCCCCGAGACGCGACCCCCGGATCGCGATCCGCGCACGCGCTCACAGCCGCCCGAAGCCCGCCCCGCCCAGGGTGAGCCGCGCACGGCTCATCGCCAGCAGCCCGATCGTCGTGCCCGCGGAGCGCCCAAGCCGCCGCGATGACCCCGTCCGCATCATTGAGCGCCGATGCACCGACCCCCGGCTTCTTTCGCCCGCGCCTGAGCCTGCAGACGCTGACCCGCGGCGACGGCCTGCTCGGCCTTCGTGCGGCGCCCGGTTTCGGCCCGCGCGGTGCTCAGGTCACGGTGGCTCGCGCCGACTGGACCTACGCCACGCCCGCCGGCCTGAACTGGGAAACGCCGGCGCCGACGGGCGTGTTGAACACCCGCCCCAAGCCGACACAGATGCTGCGCGGCGCCTGGGATTTGCGCGTGCTGCTGCAGCGCGACCTGGCGGCCGAGGCCGACGCGCGCGACGCCCTGTGGGGCACGGGCCTGCGACCGCTTCCGTTCCAGGCGCTGCAGTGGCGCAGCCCCGACGCGGGAGAAGGCCACGAGGGCCTGTGGACGCTGCCCGAAGAGTTGCATTTCGGCGACTTCTGGGCAGAGCAGGTGCCGCGGCTGCAGAAGCAGGGCTGGTCCATCGTCGTGCAGCCGGGCTTCGCGCATCAGAGCGTGCAGGTCGATGCATGGCGGCTCCTGATCGACCCGGCCACCGGCAACGAGCAAGGCCGCGAACTCGTGGAGCCGCTCGGTCCCCGGGTGCAAGGCATTGCGGCGCTGCGCCAGCCGCCGCGCGAGGGGTCCTGGATGCTGAGCCTGGGCGTCGATGTCGATGGCGACACGCTCGACCTGGTGCCGCTCCTGGCGGACCTGCTCAAGCGCGACGCGCGCTGGCTCGATGCC
>NZ_JACDCU010000251.1 GCF_013817365.1 Methylibium sp.
TCGAGGAGTTGAAGACCCAGGCCCTCGTCAAGCTCGACGACCTGCGCAGCCACTTCGAGCGCATGCGGCGTGCCTACGAGCGCGACGGCTACAAGTCGCCGGCCTACAACCGCGCGCAGATGTCGGTTTCGGCCGAGATCATGAGCATTCGCTTCACCGTCAAGACGATCGAGCGGCTGTGCCAGATCCTGCGCTCGCAGGTCGACGACATTCGCCGTTACGAGCGCGAGCTGCGCAAGATCGTGGTCGACAAGTGCGGCATGCCGCAGGAGCACTTCATCCGCAGCTTTCCGCCGAATTCGCTCAATCTGAAGTGGGCGGAGAAGGAAATTGCGTCGAACAAGTCCTACAGCGCAGTGATGGCGCGCAACCTGCCGCCGATCCAGGACCTGCAACAAAAGCTGATCGACCTGCAAAGCCGTGCCGTGGTGCCGATCGACGACCTGAAACTCATCAACAAGAAGATGAACCAGGGCGAGAAGGCCTCGCGCGACGCCAAGAAGGAAATGATCGAGGCCAACCTCCGCTTGGTGATCTCGATCGCCAAAAAGTACACCAACCGCGGCCTGCAGTTCCTCGACCTCATCCAGGAGGGCAACATCGGCCTGATGAAGGCGGTCGACAAGTTCGAATACCGCCGCGGCTACAAATTCTCGACCTACGCCACGTGGTGGATACGCCAGGCCATCACCCGTTCGATCGCCGACCAGGCCCGCACCATCCGCATCCCGGTGCACATGATCGAGACGATCAACAAGATGAACCGGCTCTCGCGCCAGCACCTGCAGGAGTTCGGCTTCGAGCCGGACGCGCCGACGCTGGCCGAGAAGATGGAGATGCCCGAGGACAAGATCCGCAAGATCATGAAGATCGCCAAGGAGCCGATCTCCATGGAAACGCCGATCGGCGACGACGACGACTCGCACCTGGGCGACTTCATCGAGGACACCAACAACACCGCGCCGATCGAAGCGGCCATGCAGGCCGGGTTGCGCGATGTGGTCAAGGACATCCTGGACTCGCTCACCCCGCGCGAGGCCAAGGTGCTGCGCATGCGCTTCGGCATCGAGATGTCCACCGACCACACGCTGGAGGAAGTGGGCAAGCAGTTCGACGTGACGCGCGAGCGCATTCGCCAGATCGAGGCCAAGGCGATCCGCAAGCTCAAGCACCCGAGCCGATCGGACAAGCTGCGCACCTATCTCGACAATCTCTGAGCCTCAGTGCGCTCGACACGAAGCCCGGCACCCGCCGGGCTTTTTTACGCCCTCATCCGTTGCTGATCGTGCGTCTTTTCACGCGCGCTAAACTTTCCCTGCCTTGACCGATCCGTACCGATGACCAGCCTGCTCCAACGCACTGTCCTGTTTGCCGATCTTCGCGGCAGCACCGGTCTGTTCGAGACGCTCGGCAATGCCGAGGCGGCATCGGTGGTCACGCAGAGCGTCGACCTGATGGCGCAGATCGTCGCTGCCTGCGGCGGCGTGGTGGTCAAGACGCTGGGCGACGGGTTGATGGCGGTGTTCGAGCATCGGCAGGGCGGCATCGACGCGGCCGACGAGATGCACGAATCTCTCGACCGCATCGTCGCCGACACGCCGCGCGGCGGCTCGCGCCGGCCGACGCTCAAGCTCCCGGCACTCAAGCTGCAGGTGGCGATGGCGCACGGCGAGGTCGTCGAGCTGAACGGCGACTGCTTCGGCGATGCGGTCAACGTCGCCGCGCGCCTGCTCGACCGCGCCGGCGACAAGGAAACCCTGGCGACCGAGCAGGTGCTCGAAGGCTTGGAGGCCGAGCACCGCGGGCGCTTCCGCTCGCTGTCCAAGCTGCAATTGCGCGGCCGCCAGGAGCCGGTGCAGGTCTATCGGCTCGAGGCGCGGCGCTTCGGTGAAACCGTGGCCACGCTGTTCGAGGGCAGCGCGCCGGCACGCGAGCCCGACGGCCTGCGGCTGGCTTGGCGTGAAGTGAACCGCGTCTTCGCCGGCACCGACTTGCCCGCAGTGCTCGGCCGAAGCCCGCAAGCCACCTACTGCATCGACGACACGCGCGTTTCGCGCTCGCACGCCCGCGTCGAATGGCATGGCGGCACCTTTCAGGTGAGCGACCTCAGCTACAACGGCACCTTCGTGCGCTTCGCCGGGCGCGACGACGTGGTCGCGCTGCGCCGTGGCAGTTGCACGCTGCATGGCAGCGGCGTCATCTGTCTGGGCGCCGCGCCGACCGACGCCACGGCGCCGACCGTGCACTTCGAGATACTGAGCTTCCAGGACACCGTGCCGCGCTCGGGGCATTGACCGACGAATGCTCAGCCGGCCGAGGGCTATCCGTTCGGCACTGAAGCGCCCGAGGGCCGGCGCCTTTGCCGTGCAAGGACATGGTCTAGCTGCGGGCAACTTTTAAACGCCAAGCCCCTCCGCAAGCCGAAGCAGATCGGGCCCGTGCCAGCACGGCGGCGCAGTAAGGGGCGGTTCACCGCCGATACGCCGAATCCAGGCCGCGTGCATGCCGGCCGCCAGAGCGCCCTGCACGTCGAGCAGCAGATCGTCGCCGACATGCAGTACGTCGCCCGGCTCACAGTCGAGCCGCGCACAAGCGGCCGCAAAAATGCGCCGGTCGGGCTTGCCTACGCCGACCTCGTGCGCCCGCAGGCATCCCTTGAACCAGTGCGCCAGACCGACACGCTCGAGATCGGCATTGCCGTTGGTCAATGCCAGCAGCGGCCAACGCGCAGCCAGCCGCTCGAGTGCCTGCTCCACGTCGGCGTACAGCTCGACCTGCTGGCGCGCGGCAAAGAACACGTCGAAGGCCGTCGGCATCAGCGCTTCGTCTTCGCCGCTGGTGGCCAGCATGCGACGGATCGTCTCGCACCGCATGGCGGTCAGGTCATGGGCACGCTCGGGCCAGTCGGCTGCGACGGCCGCACGCAGGGCTTGCGTCGCGGCGACATCGAAGCGTTCGGCGACGCGCGGTGCATGATGCAGCATCCAGGCTGCCAGCGCCGCCTCGGCGCGAACGATGGTCGGGCCGATCGGCCACAAGGTGTCATCGAGGTCCAGCGTGAGGGCGCGGATACGCGCGGCAGGGGGAAGCATGGCGATCGGGGGGCGTGAAGGACCGCGCACCTTACCTTGCCACGCCCTCTCCAAGCGCGAGTGCGGGTGGGGCTCCAGTACAGTAGCGCCACCCATACTCAAGCACCGCCGACTGCCGCATGAAGCCGGCCCCCCTGCCCGCCAACGAAGCCGAGCGACTGCGCATCCTGCACGAGCTGCGCTTCGGCGAGGCCGGGATCACACCGGCGTTGGCAGCGATCGCGAGGTTGGCCCGCAGCCAGAGCGGCTGGCCGATCGGCGCGATCAGCCTGGTCGATGAGCAACGCCAGTGGTTCGCGGCTGCCGCCGGCATGGCGCCGATCGAAGCGCCGCGCGAGTACTCCTTTTGCGCGCACGCGATCGTCGGCGACGGGGTCTTTGAAGTGGTCGATGCCGCAGCCGACGATCGCTTTGCCGACAGCCCGCTGGTCAGCGGTACGCCGCGGGTCCGTGCCTACACCGCGCTGCCTTTCGTGGTGGACGGCCAGCGCATCGGCACCGTGTGCGTGATCGACGACCGCCATGACAACCGGCTCGATGCCCGCGGTCTAGTCGCACTGGCCGACCTGGCCGATCTGGCCGGCTCGCTGCTCGAGGGACAGCTCCGTGCGCAACGCGCGCAACTGCAGGAAGCGCGAGTGCGCGAAGCCAGCCGCGCCGGCAGCGACTGGCTGTGGGAGAGCAGCGCCGAAGGCGTGATGACCTGGGTTTCCGATAGCCTGGAAGAGCGTGCCGGCCTTGCGCCTGCTGCCGAAGTCGGCCAGCACGCGCACCGGGTTGTTCGGCCGCACCCTGATCACCGTGCAAGCTGGGACGGCTACCTGGAAGCCCGCGCCGCGCGCCGCGCGTTCAAGGACGTGATCGCCGAGCGCGAAACATCGCGCGGCACCATCAGCATCTCGTTCAGCGGCGAGCCGATGTTCGATGCGGCCGGCCGCTTTCGCGGCTACCGGGGTGCTACGCGCGAGGTCACTCGCGAACTGGCGCTGCGCGCCCAGGCGCAACAGGCGCAGGAGCTGTTGCAAGGTGCGATGGAGCACATCCCTGCCGCGGTGATGATCTCCAACCCGCAGGGTCGCATCGTGCTCAGCAACAAGGTGTGGCGGCGCGACAGCGTGGCCTTCACCGACGGACGGGCCGAGACCTGGGAGGCGCTGCTGCGCGAAATGGTCGCGCGCGGCGGCTATCCGGAGGCGGCCGGCCGAGAGGCGGAGTTCATCCGCTGGCGCCTGGCCGTCGTCGACCAGCCCGGCCTGCGCCACGAGATGCGCTTCGGCGAGCTCTACGTGCTGGTGACCGATCAACGCTTGGCCGATGGCAGCGTGGTGCACCTGTCCGTCGACATCACTGCTCGCAAGCGCGCCGAGCTCAAGCTGGCAGAACAGGACGTGCAATTGCGCGCCTCCGAAGAACGCATGCGCGCGGTGCTGCAGTCGGTGCCCGACCTGTGGTTCGTGATCGACGGCGCATCGCGTTGTCTCGCGTGCAGCGACGAGCACCATCCGTGGCTGGTCAAACCCTTCGATCAAATGCGCGGGCACCGGCTCGCCGACCTGCAGCCGCACCGCTCGCTGCACTCCCTGGAAGCGGCCATCCGCCAGGCGCACCGCAGCGGCGAGGTGCAGCGCCTCGAATACGAAGCGGTCATCGCCGACGGCACCCGCCGCGACTTCGAGGCGCGCATCTCGCCGATGGAGGGCGACCAGGCGCTGTTCCTGTTGCGCGACCTGACCGAGTTGCGCACGCTCGAACGTCATGTGCGGCTGCTTCAGCGCGCGCTCGAGGCCGAGGCGGCGCTGCCGATGATGATCGTCGACGCCACCCGCCCCGACCTGCCGGTCAACTACGTCAACGCCGCATTCGAGCGCCTCACGGGCTACGCCGCCACCGAAGTCATGGGCCGCAACTGCCGTCTGCTGCAGGGCGACGAGAAGAAGCAGCCGGGCCTGACGGTGCTGCGCCGGGCGCTGGCGCAGGGCGAAGCCGCCACCGTGGTGCTGAACAACTATCGCAAGGACGGCAGCATCTTCGCGAACGAGCTGCACATCGCGCCCGTGCGCGATGCCGGTGGCGACCTCACTCATTACATCGGCCTGCTGAGCGACGTGACCGAGCGCAGCCGCGCTGCCGATCAGCTTCGCCTCAGCGAGGCGCTGTACCGCTCGGTCACCCTGGCGATCAGCGATTGCCTGCTGGTGATGGGGGCCGATGGCAACGTCGTCACGGCCAACCCTGCGGCTTGCGAGCTGTTGCACTGCTCGGAGGAACAGATCGCCGGCGTTCGCCCGAGCCAGCTCGGCTTTCACCTGCAGCACGAGGACGGCCGGCCTCTCGCCGAAGACGAGCATCCCGTGCGCCAAGTGCTGCGGGGCGCGCCTAGCGTGCGCGGCCGGGTGCACCGCCTCGCCTGCCCCGACGGGCGGGCGCTCCTGCTGCGCGTGAGTGTGCAGCCGCTGCAGTTGCCGCCCCAGGATCGCCGGCCTTCCTGCGTGCTGACCTGCCACGACATCAGCGCCCAGCGCGCCGCCGAACGAGCGCTGGAACAGGCCGAGGCGCGTTGGAACTTCGCGCTCGACGGTGCCGGCTACGGCGTCTGGGACCATGACGAAGACAGCGGCACCGTGTTCTTCTCGCGGCGCTGGAAGGAAATGCTGGGTTACGCCGAGGACGAGGTCGGCAACCGACTGCAGGACTGGACCCGCCGCATCCACCCGGACGACCACCGCCGCGTCATGGACGAGATCGCCCGCCACCGCCGCGGCGAAACCGCCGAGTACGAAACCCAGCACCGACTGCGCCACAAGGACGGCCACTGGATCTGGGTGCTCGACCGCGCCAAGATCGTCGAGCGGCGCGTCGACGGCAGCCCGCGGCGCTCGGTCGGCACGCACAGCGACATCACGCGCCAGAAAGTCGCCGACCAGGCGCTGCGCGACCAGCAGGCCAGCGAACTGGCGAGTCGCGCCAAGAGCGAATTCCTGTCGCGCATGAGCCACGAGATGCGCACCCCGCTCAACGCGGTGATCGGTTTCACCCAGTTGCTGCGCCTGCACGGCGGCCACGACGAGCAGCGCCTGAGCCAGTACAGCGAGCACATCCTGCAGGCCGGCCAGCACCTGCTG
>NZ_JACDCU010000020.1 GCF_013817365.1 Methylibium sp.
CGATGTGCGCGGCGCCGGGGTCGTCATGCGCGATCTCGACATCGGTGGTGCCGATGAGCGTGAACTCGCGCTCGTAGGGGATGGCGAAGATGATGCGTTTGTCGGGGTTCTGGAAGATGTAGGCGTGATCGTGCTCGAAGCAGCGCGGCACGACGATGTGGCTGCCCTTGACCAGCCGCAGGCTGCGCGTGGCGAGCGCCTCGCCGGCAGCGGGCGTGGCGATGCCGCGCAGGAAGCTTTCAGCCCAGGGGCCGGCGGCGTTGACCAGCGCGCGGGCATGAACCGAAGTGCTGGCGCCGTCGGCCGCGCGCAGGGTGGCGGTCCAGCCCGTCGCACTGCGCTGCGCGGCGATGCAGCTCGTGCGCGTGAGCACCGTCGCGCCGCGGGCGGCGGCGTCGATGGCGTTGAGCACCACCAGCCGGGCGTCGTCGACCCAGCCGTCGCTGTAGACGAAGCCGCGCGTGAATTCGCGCTTGAGCGGCGCGCCGGCCGGGTGCGAGCGCAGGTCGATGCCGCGCGAGGCCGGCAGCACCTCGCGGCGCGCCAGGTGGTCGTACAGCAGCAGGCCGGCGCGCACCATCCAGGCCGGCCGCGTGGCGGCGTCGTGCGGCATCACGAAGCGCAGCGGCCACATGATGTGTGGCGCGCTGCGCAGCAGCACCTCGCGCTCCTGCAGCGCCTTGCGCACCAGCGAGAACTCGTAGTACTCCAGGTAGCGCAGCCCGCCGTGGATCAGCTTGGTGGAGGAGGATGAGGTGTGCCCCGCGAGATCGTCGCGCTCGCACAGCAGAACCCGCCAGCCGCGCCCGGCAAGGTCGCGTGCGATGCCGGCACCGTTGATGCCGCCGCCGACCACCAGCACGTCACAGCGCAGCGGATCGGCCGGCGAGCCGGCGACGGCCACCGAGGCGGGCATCAGGACAGGCGCCGAGGCGGGCGCGTCGGGGGTCACGAGGGGGTTTCTCCGGGGCTGCAGCATCGGTAAGAAGGCAGGTTGTAAGCCGAAACGATCAATAACGCACAGGTGTTTACCCAAGTTCAGTTTCGTTTTTGTTCGTTTAGGCTCGCGGCAGCATGACTCCCAACCCCCGCCAAGCCCGTTTGCTCGAGGAGGTGCGCGCCCGCGGCGCCGTCTCGGTCGAGGCGCTGGCGCAGCAGTTCGGAGTGACCCTGCAAACTGTGCGGCGCGACGTGCAGCGGCTGGCCGAGGCCGGCCTGCTGGCGCGCTTTCACGGCGGCGTGCGGATGCCCGGCTCGACCACCGAGAACATCGCCTACCGCCAGCGTCAGGCGCTGCAGGCCGACGGCAAGGCGCGCATCGCGCGCGCCGTGGCGCAGCAGGTGCCCGAGGGCTGCTCGCTCATCCTCAACATCGGCACCACCACCGAGGCGGTGGCGCGCGAGCTGCTGCACCACCGCGGGCTGCGCGTCATCACCAACAACCTCAACGTCGCGGCCATCCTCAGCGACAACCCGCAGTGCGAGGTGATCGTCGCCGGCGGCGTGGTGCGCCAGCGAGACCGCGGCATCGTGGGCGAGGCGACGGTCGATTTCATCGCGCAGTTCAAGGTCGACATCGCCGTGATCGGCATCTCCGGCATCGAGGCCGACGGCACCCTGCGCGATTACGACTTCAGCGAAGTGAAGGTGGCGCGCGCCATCGTGCGGCAGGCGCGCGAGGTCTGGCTCGCCGCCGACCACAGCAAGTTCAACCGGCCGGCGATGGTGGAGCTGGCGCGGCTGGAGCAGCTCGACCGGCTGTTCACGGATGCCCCGCCGCCGGAGCCTTTCCCGCGGCTGCTGGCGGAGGCGGGTGTGGAGCTGGTGGTCGGCGATAGCGCGCCAGTCTCGGCCGAGAGCAGCGCGACCCACGGCTCGGCGGCGCTTGCCAGCGGCGCCTCGGGCAACGAGGATCGTCGCGAGGCCGACTGAGGCCCATAAACGCCACGAAGACTCGCCATGACCTACCTGCTCGCCCTCGACCAGGGCACCTCCAGCTCGCGCAGCATCGTGTTCGATCGGGCCGGGCGCATCGTCGCCATGGCGCAGCGCGAGTTCCGCCAGATCTATCCGCAGCCGGGCTGGGTCGAGCACGACCCGCGGGAGATCTGGAGCAGCCAGCTTGCCACCGCGCGCGAGGTGCTCGCCAAGGCCGGCATCCAGGCGAAGGACCTCGCGGCGCTGGGCATCACCAACCAGCGCGAGACCACGCTGGTGTGGGACCGCCGCACCGGCGAGCCGATCCACAACGCCATCGTCTGGCAGGACCGCCGCGCCGAGCCCACCTGCGCCGCGCTGCGCGAAGCCGGCGCCGAGCCGCTGGTGCGCGAGCGCACGGGGCTCATCATCGACGCCTACTTCTCCGGCACCAAGCTCAAGTGGATCCTCGATGCCGTGCCCGGCGCGCGCGACGCAGCGCGGCGCGGCGAGCTGGCTTTCGGCACCGTGGACAGCTGGCTGCTGTGGCAGCTCACCGGCGGCAAGCTGCACGCCACCGACGTCACCAACGCGTCGCGGACGATGCTGCTGAATGTGCACACCAACCAGTGGGACGACGAGCTGCTGGCCCTGCTCGACATTCCGCGCGAGCTGCTGCCGCAGGTGCTGCCTTCGAGCCATGTGTACGCGCACAGCGAGGTGGATCTGCTCGGCGCACCGGTGGCGATCGGCGGCGTCGCCGGCGACCAGCAGAGCGCCCTGTTCGGCCAGGCGTGCTTTCGCCCCGGGCTGGCCAAGAATACCTACGGCACCGGTTGCTTCATGCTCATGCACACCGGCGCGGCGTTCCAGACCTCGGCCAACGGCCTGATCACCACCAGCGCGGCACAGACGAGCCCGCAGAAGGAGTACGCCCTGGAAGGCGGCGTCTTCATCGCCGGCGCCGTGGTGCAGTGGTTGCGCGACGGGCTGCGCGCGATCAAGGGCAGCAGCGAGGTGCAGTCGCTCGCCGAGAGCGTGCCCGATGCCGGCGGCGTGGTGTTCGTGCCGGCCTTCACCGGCCTGGGCGCGCCCTATTGGCAGCCGCAGGCCACCGGCGCGATCGTCGGCCTGACGCGCGGCACCACGGTGGCGCACATCGCGCGGGCGGCGCTGGAGAGCATCGCCTTCCAGAGCGCCGCGCTGCTCGCGGCGATGAGCCGCGATGCGGTAGCGGCCGGCGCGCAGCCGGTGAGCGAGTTGCGCGTCGATGGCGGCGCGTGCGTGAACGACCTGCTGATGCAGTTCCAGGCCGACCTGCTCGGCATCGCGGTGGTGCGGCCCAAGGTCATCGAGACCACCGCACTCGGCGCCGCCTACCTGGCGGGCTTGGCCTGCGGGGTCTACAAGGGCCTCGATGAACTGTCGGCGCAGTGGCAGGTCGAGCGGCGTTTCCTGCCGACGATGCCGCGCGAACGCGCGGCCGAACTGATGGCGCGCTGGGAGCGCGCCGTGCGGCAGGCGACGGCGGCCTGAAACGCCTCAGGCTGCCTTGGCGGCCAGCTCCGACATCTGTGCGCCGTCCTCGCGCGGGCGGTAGCCCAGCCGCGCCGAAATCTGCTGGGCCACGCTCACGACGCTGGGCGCCATCTGCTTGAGGCTGCGCGGCTTGAAGCGGTCGGCAGGGCCCGACAGGCCGATGGCAGCGCACACATGGCCGCCGGCATTCCAGATGGGTGACGCGATGCCGCACACGCCGTCGCGCCACTCGCCGCGGTTCACCGCGTAGCCCACCTGCCGCAGCTTCTCGAGCTCGCTTCTCAGCTCGTTGGGCGTCGTGACGGTGAAGGGCGTGAACGGCTTGAGCTCCAGCGAAATGGCATCGATCAGTGCCGGCGACGCATAACCCAGCAAGGCCTTGCCGGTGGCCACGCAATAGGCTGGCGCCCGCCCGCCGACGCGCGAGTAGGAGCGCACGGGGTGGGGGCTGTCGACCTTGTCGAGGTAGATGACCTCCATCCCGTCCAGCACCGACAAGTGCACGGTTTCACCGGACAACTGGCACAGGCGCTCCATGTACTCGGTCGATACCGTCTTCAGGTCGAGCCGGCCGACGACCGCCGCGCCGAGCTCCCACAGCTTGAGCGTGAGTTCGTACTTGCCGCTCTGCTCGACGTTGCGCACGTAGCCGCAACCCACGAGTGTCTGCAGCAGCCGATGCGCGTTGCTCTTGGTCAGGCCGAGATGGCGGGCAAGGTCGGTCACGCCCGACAGGTTCGGGTTTGCTGCGAGGGCTTCGAGCGCCTGCAGACCCTTCGCGAAGGTGGCGTCCATGTTGTTCCAGATGTTGATACAGCGTACCGGAGATTAGGTGCCGGAAGCGGGCAGTGTCAAGGCGGGTCCCTTGCTGTCGGCTCTGGACAGTCAAAGGATGTTCGCGTTTATCCCGATACCGGCAACGTTGACATCGAACAGCCGAGTGCTACGCTTGTATCGACATTCGAAACATCGTTCCATTATTTGGAACAAGTTTGACGCTCGATTTTCGTAATCGTCGTCGTGGAGGCCTGATGAAAGACACACTGATCCGAAACCTCTGGTACGTCGCCGGCTCCAGCGACGAGTTCCCCACGGGCAAGCTGGTCGGGCAGACGATCGTCGGCTTGCCGCTGGTGATGTGGCGCCCCGAGGACGGCGAAGTGATCGCCTTCGACGGGCGCTGCTGCCACAAGAAGATGCCGCTCGCCTCGGGCAAGCTGCTGGCCGACGGCACGCTCGAGTGCGCCTACCACGGGCTGTGCTTCGACACGGCGGGCAAGTGCGTGAAGATCCCCTCACAGCCCGGCCGGCCGATCCCGAGCCGCGCCAAGCTGCGGCCCTACCCGATCGTCGAGCAGGACGGGATCGTGTGGATCTGGATGGGCGACGAAGCGAACCCGGAGTTGCAGCCGCCCCGCATTCCCGAACTCGACAGCGCGCATTGGGAAATGATCCGCGTGCAGAACGTGGAAGTGCCGACCAACTACCTGCTGCTCATCGAGAACCTGCTCGACATCAGCCACTTCTACCCGCTGCACGACGGCAACATCGGCGACATCGCCAACAGCGAGATCCCGGTCGAGTTCGTGCACGAGCCGATCCAGGGCAACCGCTCGGTCGCCTCGATCCGCAAGGCCGAGTCCTACCGGCACCCGCCCTACCTGGAAGACTTCTTCGGCTATCCCGTCGTCGACCGGCAGCACACGCACAAGATGATCTCACCGGCGGTCGTGCGCGTGGATCTGCGCTGCGCCCCACCGGGCGAGTTGGATACGCCCGCCGAGCGCGGCTACATCCTCACCCACACGATCACACCGGTCGACGAGCACTCGCACCGCTGGCGGGTGTTCGCCTGCTGCCGCGCCGGCGAGAAGTGGCCTGCGGACCCGAAGGTTTCGGCTGTAGCCCGCGTCGCCGAGCAGTTCCCCGGCGTGATCGCGCAGGACCTGTGGGCGCTGGTCGAACAGCAAAAGATGATGGATCTGCCCGAGGACCACTACGTCGGCGAGATGTACCTGCGCTCGGACACGGGAATCCTCAAGGCCCGAGAGATCGTGCGCGAGATGGTGAGCCAGGAGCGGACGGCCGAAGAGCCAGCGGCGGTCGCGGCATGAAGCCGCGCGGCCGCAGCGCAGGGGTCGGCGGGTGAACGTGCGGCGCTGGCGCTGCCAACTGTGCAGCTTCGAGTACGACGAAGCGGCCGGCCTGCCGGAAGAAGGCCTCGCCCCGGGCACCGCCTGGGCCGACGTGCCCGCCACCTGGAGTTGCCCCGACTGCGGTGCCAGCAAGGACGAGTTCGAGATGGTGGAGATTTAAAGAATCGAGGCGCTGGTTGTCGCAGGCGTCGAGCGGTCGGCCGCATGCGGCCGGTCAATGGCTGACATCGCTGTAGCAGGACCGCGGAGTCCGGCAGGGTCTGTCGGTGGTTTTCTCAAAAGGAGATCGAGGTGACAAAGAAGCTTCATACCCCTCTCGACACCACCCCCGACGCCACGCGCCGCGGACTGGTGTTGTCCACCGCAGCCGCGGCCGGACTCGGGCTCTTGCCCGGCGCCGCGCGACAGGCCCATGCACAGAGCTATCCGGCGCTCGGCAACTTTCCGGCCGGCACGCAGGGCAGCTCGGTGTTCGTCGGCGTGTCCGTTCCGCTCACCGGCGCCTATTCGGCCGAAGGCAAGGACCAGCAGCTCGGCTTCGAGCTCGCGTTCGAGCACCTGAACTCGGGCCGGCTGGTCGGCAAGGTGCCCGAGCTCAAGGACAAGGGCGTGCTGGGCAAGACGGTCGCCTTCGGCGTCGTCGATTCCGAAGCCAAGGCCGAGTCGGCCATCCAGGGGCAGACCCGCTTCCTGCGCAACAACAAGGCCATCCTCATGACCGGCTGCTACAGCAGCGCGGTCACGGTCGCGCTCGGCAAGCTGGCGCAGCGCGAAAAGGTGCTCTATATGGCTGGCCCCTCGGGCTCGGACGACGTGACCGGCAAGGACTGTCAGCGCTACAGCTTCCGCTCGCAGCCCAGCACGACCATGGCGTCACGCGCGATGGCGCCCGTCTTGCTCGAGCGGCTGGGCAGGGACAAGAAGGTCGCCTACCTGGTGCCCGACTACACCTTCGGCCACACGCAGTTCGAATCGATGGCCCGGCTGACCGAGCCGATGGGCTGGAAGACGGTGAGCAAGCAGGTCTGCCCGGTGGGCACGGCCGACTTCAGCACCTATTTGCTCAACATCGCCAACAGCGGCGCCAACGTGTTCGTGAACTGCACGGTCGGCAACGACGCCTCGGTGTCCGTCAAGCAGGCTGCGAACTTCGGAGTGACGAAGAAAAGCGCGCTGGTCGTGCCGACCTTGCAGCCGTTTCTTGCGCAGCAGCTCGGCCCGGAGGTCACGCAAGACATCCTGGGCGCAATGGACTTCTGGTGGACGCTGGCCGAGACCAACGAGCTCGCCAAGATCTTCGTCGACGACTTCGAGGCCAAGCACAAGTACAAGCCGTACTGGCCGGCCCACATCGCGTACAACCAGATGATGATCTGGGCGGTGGCGGTCGAGCGCGCCAAGACCTTCTACCCGCCCGAGGTCATCAAGGCGCTGGAAGCGAAGGTGCCGATCAAGACCAGCCTCGGCGACGTGATGTACCGGCCTGAGGACCACCAGCTGATCCGCCCGGTGCCGGTGATGCGCGGCAAGAAGCCCTCGGAGATGAAGTCCAAGGACGACTACTACGAGATCGTCAGCATCGTTCCCGGCGCCCAGGCCGTGCCGCCGCTCGATCAGGTCGCCTGCAAGATGGGCGACGTCGCCTGAGCGCGCGCCGCGTCGTGCGCCGAACCCGCGAGTAAGTGTTGCGCCCGGGCCGGGGGTCCGGGCGCAACACGGTCCAGCGGGCACCGGCGCGCCGCCGACCCCCTGCCCGTCCCTCGCTTCGATCCGCCCTGCCTGTCTGTCCGGCACACGGCAAGTCCACGGAGACCCGCATGCCACCGCTTGCACTCGTGATATCGCAGATATTCCACGGCCTGATCCTCGGCGGCATGCTTGCGCTGGTCGGCTCGGGGCTGACCATCATTCTCGGCACGCTGGGCCTGGTGAACTTCGCGCACGGCGCGTTCTTCGCGATCGGGGCCTACGCCGGCTGGCTGGTCTTCGAGTGGACGGGCTCCTACCTCGCTGCGCTGGCGCTCGGTGCACTGGCGACTTGCGCGATCGGCTTCGTGGTCGAGCGCGGGCTGATCAGCCGCTTCTACCAGCGCCCCCACGAAGACCAGATCCTGCTGACCTTCGGCCTGGGCATCGTCATCGTCGAAGGCCTGCGCGCCTGGTTCGGCGGCATCGGCAAGACGATGCCGTCGCCCGAGTGGGCGGCCGGCGCGATCTCGCTCGGGCCGATCATCTACCCGACCTATCGGCTGGTGGTGCTGGGCATCGCCGTGCTGTCGCTGCTGGCCTTCTACCTGATGCTGTACCACTCGCGGCTGGGGCTGATCGTGCGCGCAGCCATCGAGGACACGCTGATGGTGCGCATCCTCGGCCTGCGCGCCTCCCGGATCCGCGCGATGGTCTTCGCGCTCGGCGTGCTCGCGGTCGGCATCGCGGGCGTGGCGATGGCGCCGATCGTGTCGATCAACCCCGACGTGGGCGCGCGCTTCATGGTGCAGTCCTTCGTGGTGGTGGTGATCGGCGGGCTGGGCTCGTTTCCCGGCGCCATCCTCGGCGGGTTGATCGCCGGACAGATCCAGACGCTGACCGCGATCTTCGAGGCCGCTTACAGCGACGTGGCGCTGTTCACGACGATGGTGGCGATCCTGGCGTTGCGCCCGCGCGGCCTGATGGGCGAGGAGGGGCGCAAATGACCGCCCAGCAGCTCGCGGCGCACGCCAACGGCGTTCGGCGCCGCGCCTTTGCGCTGCCGGTCGAGGTCTGGCTCACGCTCGCCCTGTGCGTGATGCCCTTCGTGCTGCTTTCCGCGGGCGGCTCGGTCGACACGGCGATCCGCATCCTGCTGTGGGGCATCTTCGGCCTGGGCTTCGACATCCTGTTCGGCTACGCTGGCCTGTTGTCGTTCGGGCAGGCCGCGTTCTTCGGCACCGGCGGCTTCGTCACCGCCTACCTGCTGGTGAGCGGCATCGTGACGAGCTTTCCGCTGGCCATCGGCGCCGGCGTGCTGGCGTCGATGGCCTTCAGCGTGCTGGTGGGCTTTGTTGCCTTGCGGCGCGTGGGCATCTACTTCTCGATGATCACGTTCGCGATCAGCGAGCTGTGCTTCTTCATCCAGCACTCGATCCTCGCGCCCTGGACCGGCGGTGACAACGGCCTGCCCGGCGTGCCGCACCCCACCTGGCAAGTCGGCGACACGCTGCTGGAATTGAAGCCAGACTGGGGCATGTACGCCGTCATCCTGGCGATCTTCATCGCCACGTTCTGGTTCGCGCGGCGCCTGGTCACGTCGCCCTTCGGCCGCGTGCTCAACGCGATCCGCATCAACGCGGACCGCTCGCTGGCCGTGGGCCACAACATCCAGCGCTACAAGATGGCGGCGTTCGTCGTGGCGGCCGGCTACGCGGGGTTGGCCGGCACGCTGATCGGCATCTTTCAGAGCTACGTGGGGCCCGACGCCTTCGCGTTCGACACCTCGGGGCAGGTCGTGATGCAGACCGTGGTCGGCGGCATGCGCACGCTGATCGGCCCGCTGGTCGGCGCGGCGCTGTGGATCTACCTGCGCGACATCCTCCAGCAGATCCCGGGCATCGGCGGCATGTGGAAGCTGATCCTCGGGGCCCTCTTCATTCTGGCGATCACGACGATGCGGCGCGGCATCGTGGGCGAGATCCAGCACTTCTTCTACAAGCGCCGCCTGGCCGCGGCCAGCCTTGCGCTGGCCGCCAGCGAGAAGCTCACCGCCTTCGCGCCGCCGGCAGCACCCGCCGAGTTCTTCGCCGGCCGGGCCGTGCCGGGCCGCAGCCGTGCGGCCGGTGACGAACGCAGCGCTGCCGAGGGCGGCGTGCCGGTCATCGAAGCGCGTCACATCCGCAAGGAGTTCGGCGGGCTGGTGGCGCTGGACGACGTGTGCCTGTCCGTGCGCGAGGGCGAGATCATGGGCCTGATCGGGCCCAACGGTGCGGGCAAGAGCACTCTGTTTCGCATCCTCACCGGCGAGATGGCGGCGACGAGCGGCGAGATGCACTTTCGCGGCAGGAACATCACCGGCATCGGCGTGCGCGAGGCCTGCCGCATGGGCATCAGCAAGAGCTACCAGATCGTGCAGGTCTACCCGGAGCTGAGCCTGCGCGAAAACCTGCTGGTGCCGCTGCTGGCGCGCTCGCGCGGCGCCTTCCGCTTCGACGTGCTGAGCCGCATCAAGCCCGACAGCGAGTTGATGAAGGAGGCCGACCGGCTGCTCGCGATGATGGGTCTGAACGACCGCCTCGGCGGCCCGGTGTCGGACCTGTCGTACGGCGAGAAGCGCCGCCTGGAGATCGGCATTGCGCTGGCCACGCACCCCGAGGTGCTGCTGCTCGACGAGCCCCTGGCCGGCCTGAGCCCCGACGAGCGCGTGCAGGTCGTTCGCGTCATCAAGTCGGCCAGCGCGGGCCGCACGGTGCTGGTCGTCGAGCACGACATGGACTCGCTGTTCGGCCTGGCCGATCGCGTGGCGGTGCTGCACATGGGTCGCAACATCGCCGTCGGCCCGCCGGCGCAAATCCGCGACGACCCGGCCGTGCACACCGCCTACCTCGGCGTGCCCTCGGAGTGAAAGATGAAGCCGATGCTGCTCGCACTGCGTGACCTCAACGCCTGCTACGGCGAATCGCACGTCCTGCACGACGTGAACCTGCACGTCGCCGAAGGCGAGGTGGTCGCGGTGCTGGGCCGCAACGGCTCGGGCAAGACGACGACGCTCAAGACCGTCATGGGCGTGATCGAGGCGAAGTCCGGGCAGATCGAGTACGCCGGCCAGGCGCTGCACGGCGCCTCGCCGGAGAACCGGGCGCGCATCGGCATCCAGCTCGTGCCGGAGGACCGGCGCATCTTCGGCGGGCTGACGGTGGAGGAGAACCTGGTGCTCGCCGCAATGGGTTGCGCCAAGCCGCTCACGGCCGCCACGATCTACGAAATATTCCCGCGGCTGGGCGAACGCCGCAAATCGAATGGCCGGCACCTTTCGGGCGGCGAGCAGCAGATGCTGTCGGTCGCCCGTGCGCTGATGCAGGCGCCGCGGCTGCTCATGCTCGACGAGCCCTTCGAGGGTCTCGCGCCCATCATCGTGCAGGCGCTGATGGAAGTGGTGGGGCAGCTCGCGAAGCAGGGCCAGACGATCGTGATCGTCGAGCAGAACGTCAAGGCCTGCCTGACGCTCGCCGACCGCGTCTACCTGTTGAGCAACGGCCAGGTCGTGCACGAGGGAGGCGCCAAGGCCTTGCTGGCCGACAAGGAAACCCAGAAGCGCCACCTTTCGGTCTAGCGCCGGAGGGCTCATCCGCACGCACGAGGGACAGCCGCCCTTCCCCCCGGGCCCGCGGTGGCACAGCGAAAGACGATCGATTCCTGAGAGGAGCGGTTATGTCAGTAGATTCCGTCCGGCCGCTGGCCGGACTCAAAGTGCTCGAGTTCGGGCAAATCGTCACCGTGCCGTTCTGCGGCATGCTGCTCGCCGACCTGGGCGCCGATGTGGTCAAGGTCGAGAACGCCGACGGTGGCGACGGCATGCGCCAGTGGCCGCCGCTCATGCGCGCCGAGTCGGGTGCCGAGGCGTACAGCGGCAACTTCGCCTCGCTCAACCGCAACAAGCGCAGCGTCGCGGCGAACCTCAAGGATGCGGCGGACGTCGCCCGCGTGCAGGACCTGTGCGCGGTGGCCGACATCGTGATCGAGAACTTCCGCCCCGGCGTGATGCAGCGCCTGGGCCTGGGTTACGAGGCGCTGCGCGAGCGGCGGCCGCAGCTCGTCTACTGCTCGGTCACCGGCTACGGCCAGGAAGGGCCCTACGCGAAGAAAGGCGCTTTCGACGTGACCGTGCAGGCCATCAGCGGCCTGATGAGCGTGACCGGCGAAGCCGACGGCGCGCCGGTCAAGTGCGGCGTGCCGGTGTCCGACTTCACCGCGGGCCTGTACGCGGCCTATTCGATCCTCGCCGCGGTGATGGAGGTGCGCCGCACCGGCGTCGGCGCGCGCATCGACTGCTCCATGCTCGGCTGCACGCTCGGCATCTCGGCGCTGCAGATCAGCGAGTACTTCGGCACCGGCAACGCGCCGCAGCGGCTCGGCTCGGCGCACCCGCGCAACGCGCCTTACCAGGCCTTCCAGGCGAGCGACAAGCCCTTCGTCATCGCCGCCGGCAACGACAAGCTGTGGGGCGAGGTGTGCGAAGCGGTGAACCTCATGGCGCTGAAGGACGATGCGCGCTTCACGACACAGACCCTGCGCGCGGCCCATCAGCGCGAGCTCGCCGCCTTGCTGCAGCCCTGCTTCGCCCGGCGGTCGGCGGCCGAGTGGCTCACCGAGTTCGACCGCCGCGGCGTACCTTGCGCGCCGATCAACGACTTCGCCGACATCCTGGCCGATCCGCACGTCAAGGAGAGCGGCTGGGTCTCGGAGCTGACCTTGCCCAACGGCATGACCACGCCGGCGATCGGCTTTCCGGTGCAGATCAGCGGCTACCAGTTCAAGGTCGATGCGCAACCGCCGCGCCTGGGAGAACACAACGAGGCGGTGCGCAGCGAGTGGTTGAGATGAGCGAACTCGTCAGGCTGTCGCCAGCTTCCCCCGAGGGGCTGCGCACGCTGGAGCTGCAGCGCCCCGACAAGGCCAACGCGCTGTCGGCCGAATTGGTCGATGGCATTCACGCGAGCCTCGACGCGATCGGCGCTGAAACACGCGCGCTGCTGATCACCGGCGAAGGAAAAAACTTCTGCGCAGGCTTCGACTTCACGGCGTACGAGCAGCAGAGCGAAGGCGACCTGTTGTTGCGTTTCGTGCGCATCGACCAGCTGCTGGCGCGGCTGCGTGCGGCCGACTGCCTGACCATTGCCTGGGTGTCCGGCGCCGCCTTCGGCGCGGGCGCCGACATCGCCTGTTCGTGCGCGATCCGCATCGGCACGCCGGCCGCGCGCTTCAGGTTCCCGGGCTTTCAGTTCGGCGTCGCCCTCGGCACGCGGCGGCTGGCCGCCATCGCCGGCGCCGAGCGGGCGCGCCGCATCCTGCTGCACAACGAGGAACTCGACGCGCACGCCGCGCTGGAGTGCGGCTTGCTGAGCGAGCTGTCGGAAGAGGTCGATCCGCAAGCCCGCGTCGAAGCGCTGATGCACTCGACGCGCAAGCTCGACGCCACCAGCCTGCGCTCGCTCTTCGCGCTGACCGACGCCGGCGATGCCGACCGCGACCTGGCCGAACTGGTGCGCAGCGTCTCGCGGCCGGGCCTTCACGCGAGGATCGCGGCGTATCGCCGTGCTTGAGCGGGCCCCTACACTGGTCTGATGCCCCTCACGCATCTGCTGCTCGCCCTGGCCGTGGTGGCGGTCTGGGGCACCAACTTCGTCGTCATCAAATGGGGCCTGGCCGAACTGCCGCCGCTGCTGTTCACGACCCTGCGTTTCGCGTTCGCGGCATTCCCCTTCCTGCTGTTCGTCAAGCGCCCCGCCGTCGCGTGGCAAACGCTCGCGGCCTTCGGTGCGCTGCACGGCGTGGGGCTGTTCGGCCTGATGGTGGTGGCCCTGCGCTCCGACATCTCGGCGGGCCTGGCTTCGCTGGTCATACAGACCCAGGTGTTCTTCACCATCGGCCTGGCGATGGCGCTCGTCGGCGAACGCCCACGCTTGCTGCAGGGGGCCGCGCTCGCGCTGGCCGCTGCCGGCATGGCGCTGATCGCCGGCCACGTCGACCAGGACAGCGTCACCGTTCTCGGCCTCGCCCTCGTTTTGGGCGCAGCGGCGTGCTGGGCCGGCGCCAACATGGTGGCCAAGTCGGCCGGACGCGTCGACATGCTCGGCTTCATGGTCTGGAGCAGCGTGTTCGCCGCGCCGGCATTGGCCGTCCTCAGCCTGCTGTTCGAAGGCCCGGCGCTGGTCGCGTCCAGCCTCGCGCAAGCCAGCGGGGCCGCCTGGGCCGCCGTGGCTTGGCAGTCGCTCGGCAACACGCTGTTCGGCTACGGCGTGTGGAACTGGCTCCTGAGCCGCCACCCGGCCGCCACCGTCACCCCGGCGGCGCTGATGGTGCCGGTGTTCGGCATGGCCGCGTCGGCAGCGCTGCTCGGCGAGGCCATGCCGCCGTGGAAGCTGGGCGCCACCGCGCTCGTGCTCACCGGCCTGGCGCTCAACACGCTGGCGTCCCGCAATTCGCTGCGCGGACCGTCGACCCCCAATCAGGCCGTCCGGTGATCGACCGCGAGTGCCTTGCTGCGCAACGGCTGCCGCGACGGGCTGCTTGCCTGTTTCAGGCTGGCCGGCTGCTTGCCTATTTCAGTCCAGAACCGACCGTCTTCACGTTTCGGACAAGGCGTGGGCCGCCGCTTGCACGTTCCCGCTGTTGAGGCCGGCCACGCACAGGCGCCCCGAACGCACGAGGTAGACCGCGTGCTGCTCGCGCAGCCGGTCCACCTGGCTCGGCGTCAGGCCGGTGTAGCTGAACATGCCGCGCTGGCTCAGCAGATAGCCGAAATCGCGCCCCGGCAAGTTCGCAGCAAGCGCGTCGTGCAGCGCGCGGCGCATCGCCAGGATGCGCTCGCGCATGGCGGCGAGTTCGCCTTCCCACTGATCGCGCAGCGCCGGATCGCCGAGCACGGTGGCGACGAGCTGACCGCCGTGGATCGGCGGGCTCGAATAATTTCGGCGCACGGTGAACTTGAGCTGGCCGAGCACGTTGTCGGCCTGCTTTGCGTCGGCGCACACGACGCTGAGCGCGCCGCAGCGCTCGCCGTAGACGCTCATGCTCTTGGAAAACGAGTTGGCGATGAAGAACGACAGCCCGGCCGAGGCCAGCGCGCGCGCGGCCCGGGCATCGGCCTGGATGCCGTCGCCGAAGCCTTGATAGGCGAGGTCGAGGTAGGGCAGCAGCTCGCGCTCGCGCAGCACCGGGATCAGCGCGTCCCACTGCGCGGGCGTGAGGTCCACGCCGGTCGGGTTGTGGCAGCAGGCGTGCAGCAGCACGATGCTCCTCGGCGCCAGCGTGCGCAGCGTCGCCAGCATGGCGTCGAAGTTCAGGCCGCCTGCCGGACGCGGCGGCGTCGCCCGTGCATCGCCGGCGTCGTAGTAGGGATAAGTGTTCACAGTCAGGCCCGCGCCCTCGAACATGGCGCGGTGGTTGTCCCAGGTGGGGTCGCTCACCCACACCTGGCTGCCCGGAAAAAAGCGGGCGATGAAGTCGGCCCCCACCTTCAGGCCGCCGCTCGAGCCGACCGATTGAATGGTGGCGATGCGCCCGCGGGTCACCGCTTCGTGCCCGGCACCGAACACCAGCGCCTGCACCGCACTGCGAAAGTTGGCGGCGCCCTCCATCGGCAAATAAGACTTCGGTCCGCTCGCCGCCAGCACCCGGGCCTCGGCGCTGCGCACCGATTCCAGCACCGGGATGCGCCCGGCATCGTCGAAATAGATGCCGATGCTCAGGTTGATCTTGTGCGCCCGTGGGTCCTTCTGGAATTCCTCGTTGAGGCTGAGGATCGGGTCGCCCGGGTAGGGCTCGATGTGCTCGAACATGCGGTCTCCAGTGAGGGGCGGATTATCGAAGCAGGCGCCTTGCCGGTCGATGCGGCCGGGCTTGTCGCGCAGCCACCCCACCGCTCTCGGCGCTCACGCGGCCAGCGCGGCTTCGATGTCCTTCTTCAGCGCTTCGGGCTTGTCGATCGAGCCGTAGCGGCCGAGCACCCGGCCGTCCTTGCCGACCAGGAACTTGGTGAAGTTCCACTTGATCGCGCGGGTGCCGAGCAGGCCCTTGGCCTCCTCCGTCAACCATTGATAAAGCGGATGCGCACCGCCGCCGTTGACCTCGACCTTGGCCATCATCGGAAAGCTGACCCCGTAGTTGGCCTGGCAAAAACTCGCGATCTCGTCGTTGCTGCCCGGGTCCTGCCGACCGAACTGGTTGCTCGGAAAACCGAGCACCGTCAGGCCCTTCGCGCCGTACTCCTGCCAGAGCGCCTCGAGCCCACCGAGCTGCGGCGTGAAGCCGCAGGCGCTGGCGGTGTTCACGACCAGCAGCACCTGTCCGCGATAGTCGGACAAGGACACCGCCTTGCCGCCGATCGTCTGCGCTTCGAAGTCGTAGACGGTGCCCATGTCGTTGCCCCCGGCCGTGTGCACAAGTCGCGATGCTAGTGCGTTTCGTGCGGCCGGCAGGATTGACGCTGGCACCGGGCGGACCGAGCATCGGCTGCATGCCGCGCACGCCCGATTGCACACGCCAGAGCCACGCCCGATGAGCTCCAGCCTGAGGTTGGCGCTCGAGGGTTTCAGCGCGTTCGAGCGCCAGGCGCTGCAGAGCTACTTCCGCTTGTGCATGCGCCGACCCGGCTTCGAGGCCGATGCCAGCTTGGCCGATTGCGACTTCTGCGTGGTCGATGCCGACCGGCCGGCCGCCGTCGAGGCGGTGCGGGCGGCGCGCCGCCAGGGTGCCAGCCTCTATGTCGGCGCCGCGGCACCTGACGGCGCGGCAGCGCACCTGCCGCGACCGATCGATCCCCGCCGGGTCGCGAGTGCGCTCGATGCCTTGGCACGTGAAGCGCCGTCTTCCACCATGAGCTCAGGCGCGACCGAGCTGTCGACCGCTGCCGCGGCAGAGCTCCCGGCCGCGCCGGCCTGCAGCACGCCGGCTGCACCAGCGAGCGCCCCGAGCCCGTCCCGCAAGGCCGGCACCGCCAGCTTCAACCTCGACGTGCTGGTCGTCGACGACATCGACACCACCCGCCGCCTGCTTGTCATGCAACTCGAAAGCCTGGGCTGCCGCGTCGCCGAGGCGGTGAATGCGCAGCAGGCGCTGGCCCGGCTCGCCGAACAGCGCTATCGCCTCGTCTTCGCCGACGTGGCGCTGGCCGAGCTGGACGGCCTGGTCTTGTGCCAGCGCATCAAACAGGGCGGCGCCGGCGCGCCGGCCGTCGTGCTGGTCGGCGCGCCGGCGAGCCCGAGCGACCGCGTGCGCGGCCTGCTGTCGGGGTGCGACGAGCACCTTGCCAAACCGATCGCGTCCGAAGCCCTGTTCGCCGTGCTGAACGCCCACGGCAACCGGCGGCGGCGGGCGCGCCAGGACTGAAGGGCGCCGCAGACCGCCGTCAGGCTTCAGCGACTCCCGTTCACTGACCGCCCAGCTTGGCGGCACTGGCCGCCACGGCCTCGTGCAGCAGCACCGCGTCCAGCGCGGCCAGCGGCGCGATCCGGGCGCAGGCGCGCGCCAGTTCGCCTTCGTCGGCATCGGCCAGGGCGCAATCGACCGCGGCGGCCAGCGCCAGCAAGCGCTTGACCATGAAGGTTTCGTGCTGCCACTGCACGGCGAGTTCAGCCTCCGTGCCGCCGAGCAGGCTGCGAAGGGCGAGCGGGCGCAACCGAACGCTCGCCGCAACCTCGACGGCCAGGCCCCAGGCCTGACACAAGGCCGCACCGAGCGTGGCGTGGTTGACGCCGTAGAGCGCCTGCTCGGCGTCGAGCCAGGCGAGCGCATCGGGGCTGGCCTTGACCAGCTTCTGATAGCCGGTGCTGTCGTGCGCGAGCAGCGCGGCCTGGCCGCTTTCAGCGAACAGGCCCGCCGTGTGGGCCAGCCAGGGATCGACATCGAGTACGTGCGCCGCACGGCCCATGACCAGGCCACGCTTGCCGGCGCTGTTCCACAGCGCCGTGAGCATGGGGCTGGGCGGGAAGGCGCCGCGCAGGCCGATCTCGAACGTCAGCGCCGACACTTCGCGCACGCCAAGGAAACGCACCGCCTCGGGCACCGATTCCACCCGCCGCAGCAGGCCGAACAGCGCTGAATTGACCGATCGCACGACCGCCGAGGCCAGCGCCATGTCGCCTTCGATCAGCGTGGCGATCGACTGCATGTTGGCGTCTTCGTCGGCCATCAGCATGGACAGGCGCACAAGGATCTGCGGGCAGGCCGGCAGGTCGATATCAAGAGAACGCAGGGCAGGGTCGATGGGCATGGTGCGGCCATCCTAGGGCGATGCACGACGCGAGAAGGCTTGCAGGAGCACGTCTTTTGCACGGCTTCTACAGTGACCGCGATTCGTTCACACAAAAGGAAAGCATGCCCAGCCTGTTCGATCCCATCCGTCTCGGCGAGCTCGAGCTCGCCAACCGCGTCGTCATGGCGCCGCTCACGCGCAACCGCGCCGGCCCTGGCCAGACCGCCGCGCCCATGGCCGTGACCTATTACGCGCAGCGCGCCAGCGCTGGGCTGATCATCAGCGAGGCCACGCAGGTTCATCCGCTCGGCCAGGGCTACCTGGACACGCCGGGCATCCACAGCCGCGAGCAGGTCGAATCCTGGAAGCCGGTGACGCGCGCGGTGCACGAGCGCGGCGGCAAGATCGTGCTGCAGCTCTGGCACGTGGGGCGCATCTCGCACGTCTCGCTGTTGCCGGCGGGTGAAGTGCCGGTGGCGCCCTCGGCGCTGGCCGCCAAGGCCAAGACCTTCACGAAGGACGGCTTCGTCGACGTGTCCGCGCCGCGCGCGCTGGCGCTCGAAGAACTGCCCGGCATCGCCGATCAATACCGCGTCGCCGCACGCCATGCGCTCGAAGCCGGCTTCGACGGCGTGGAAGTGCACGGCGCCAACGGCTACCTGCTCGACCAGTTCCTGCGCGACGGCGCCAACCGCCGCACAGACGCCTACGGCGGCTCCATCGAGAACCGCGCGCGCCTGCTGCTGGAAGTGATGCGCGCGGTGAGCGACGAGATCGGCGCCGGCCGCACCGGCCTGCGCCTGTCGCCCATGACCTCGTTCGGCGACCTCGGCGACTCCGATCCGCAGGCGCTCTTCGGCCACGTGGCCGAACAGCTCGCGCCGCTGGGTCTGGCTTACCTGCACCTGATCGAAGGCGAAACCGGCGGCAGCCGCGAAGTGACAGCGAACGGCAAGCCCTTCGATTACCAGGCCATGCGCACGCGGGCGAAGACGCCGTGGATGGTCAACAACGGCTACGACCGCGCGCTCGCGATCGACGCTGTGGCCGACGGCACTGCCGACGTGGTGGCCTTCGGCCGGCCTTTCATCAGCAACCCGGACTTGCCGCGGCGGCTGCGCGAAGACGCACCGATGAACGCTTTGGACGCCGACACGCTCTACGGCGGCGGCGCCAAGGGCTACACCGACTATCCGGCGCTCGAGCGAGCAGCGGCCTGAGGCCTCGCCTGCGCAGCCGAACGCGGCAGCCGTGGGGAAGCGAGGCCCCCGCGGGCCGGAACGAAGCCGTGAGAACCCTCGTCAGGCCTTGGCAGGGCACGGTCGCGGCGGCCGGGGCAATGGCCCGGACCGTTGCGGGACCGTGTCTGACGGGGCCGGGTGATCAACCGCCGTCGATCTTGGCGCCCGACGCCTTCACCACGCCGGCCCACTTCTGCGTTTCCCGCTCGGCGAAACGTGCGAAGTCGGCGCTGCTCATGCCGCTGGGCACGGCGCCCTGCGCCTGCAGGCGCTCCTTGAGCGCCGGGGCAGAGAGTGCCTTGGCGGTCTGTTGCTGCACGCGGTTGACCACCTCCATCGGCGTGCCGGCCGGCGCGAACAGGCCGAACCAGGAGCTGGCCTCGTAGTCGGCGAGGCCGCTGCCTGCCGGGCCGGCCTCCGCGACCGTCGGCACGTCAGGCAGTGCCGGCGAGCGCTGCGCGCTGGTCACGGCCAGCGCCACGAGCCGGCCGGCGCGGATCTGCGCCATGGCCGAGGGCAGGTTGTCGAACATGAGGTCCATGGTGCCGCCGACCAGGTCGAGCAGCGCCGGGGCCGAGCCCCGATACGGGAAATGCAGCATGTAGGTGCCGGTCGAAGTCTTGAACAGTTCGCCGGCCAGGTGGATCGAGGTGCCGTTGCCGCTCGAGGCCATGTTGAGCTTGCCCGGATTGGCCTTGGCGTACTTGATGAGATCGGCCACGGAATCGATGCCGGCGGCCTTGGCCTTGGCCGGGTTCATGACCAGCACATTGGGCACCGCAGCGACCAGCGTCACCGGCACGAAGTCCTTGATCGGGTCGTAGGGCAGCTTCGGGTAGAGCGAGACATTGATGCCGTGCGTGCCCACGGTGCCCATCAGCAGCGTGTGGCCGTCGCCTTCGCTGCGCGCCACTTCGGCCGCGCCGATGTTGCCGCCAGCGCCGGGCTTGTTCTCGACGATGAAGGGCTGGCCGAAAGCCTGCTGGAACTCGGGCGCCAGCGCGCGCGCCAGGATGTCGGTGGTGCCGGCCGCCGCGAACGGCACGACGATGCGCACCGGCTTGTTCGGCCAAGTGGATTGCGCGTGCAGCGCCCAGGGCGCAGCGCCGAAAGCGAGCAGGGCATGGCGACGGTTCAGCATGGAGCGTCTCCTGTGTGGGGATGTCGGCGGGCCAGTGTGCCGCAGCGTGCGCAAAGGTCATTGCAGGCATTCCCGATGTCGCGACGGTGACAGTTCCGGGGCGAAATTCCCGATGCCGGCGCGCCGATCGGGTGACATGCTGTGCGCCTGAACCGAACCGCGAGGCCTTCATGCTGCAACGTCGCTCCCTTCTTCAAGCCCTTGCCGG
>NZ_JACDCU010000252.1 GCF_013817365.1 Methylibium sp.
CACTTCGCTTCTCACCTTGATTGACGCGCTCTTCTCATCCTGATTGACGCTGAACACTGATGGACTTCATTGACCAGCACCGAGGCACCCATGGGGTCGAGCCGATCTGCAAAGTTCTGCAGGTTGCCCCGTCGGGGTATCGACGCCACGCAGCGCTTCGGCGCGATCCGCAACGGCGCTGCGCCCGTGCCCAACGCGACGAGGCACTGGCGCCCCAGATCGATCGCGTCTGGTGGTCCAACATGCAGGTCTACGGTGCCGACAAGGTCTGGCGGCAATTGAGGCGCGAAGGCACTTCGGTGGCGCGCTGCACCGTCGAGCGGTTGATGCGACGGCAAGGGCTGCGCGGCTTGATGCGCGGCAAGGTCGTGCGCACGACGATCAGCGACAGCAAGGCGCCGTGTCCGCTGGACCGCGTCAACCGGCAGTTCCGTGCCGAGCGGCCGAACCAGTTGTGGGTCTCGGACTTCACCTATGTCTGCACCTGGCAAGGCTGGCAGTACGTGGCCTTCGTCATCGACGTGTTCGCCCGGCGGATCGTGGGTTGGCGGCTCAGCAGTTCGATGCGCACGGACTTTGTGCTCGATGCACTGGAACAAGCGCTGTACGCCAGGCAGCCCGAGCGCGATGCGTTGATCTGCCATTCGGACCGCGGGTCGCAGTACGTCAGCATTCGGTACACCGAGCGGTTGGCACAGGCCGGGATCGAGCCGTCCGTGGGCAGCAAGGGCGACAGCTACGACAACGCCTTGGCCGAGACGATCAACGGGCTTTACAAGGCCGAGCTGATCCACCGCCGAGCGCCATGGAAGACCAAGGAGGCCGTGGAGCTGGCCACGCTGGAATGGGTGTCCTGGTTCAACCACCACCGTCTGCTCGAACCCATCGGCTACATCCCTCCAGCAGAAGCTGAAGCAAACTACTACCGACAACTCGCCAGTCAAGTCACCACGGTGGCGACCTGACTTAAACCAAACAGCCTCCACCAAACCCGGGGCGGTTCAGGTTTCGGGGGTCAGATCAGAATGAGTGGACGCGATGGCAAGGGAGAACAAGGGTAAGCGGACGGCCAACACACCGTCGTAGGGCCCCCGACGTTGCGCTACAGCCACCACTGTAGCCAGACGACCCATGCCGCCGATCACATGCCCGTCATTGCCGGGTCCCTCGGAAATTCGCGGAGAGCCAAGGACGTCAGTGAATGACACTTGGCGATTAGGCGGACTCTGCGGGGTGGTCAACAAGCGCCGCGGCTTCTTCCAGCGTCATTGCGACGATGTTCAGTGCGTGCACCCGCGCGGGCATCCAGTCGGACACGGCGTCATAGACCAGCCGGTGCCGGGAGATCCGCGGCAGTCCATTGAATCTGGCGTCAATTCACTCGGACTCGAAAGTGACCAGCGCCACCCGAGGCGCCGGCGTGACCGGAGTGCAAATGGCTCTCGTCCTCGATCTGGATCGCGGCATTGGGAAATATTTGCCGAAAGCGTTCCAGCATTGCATCGTGCGTGGGTTTCATAGAGCGTTTTCTTCTTGCATGTCGTCTTAAACAGCCACGACTTCGATGTCCGGCTCGATCGACTTCACCAGGTTCTCGATGCCTCTGAGGGTGCCGGATATCGAGCTCGGGCAAGTACCGCACGCGCCCTGGTAATGCACGCTGAGCAGGTCGCCATCGAGGCTGATCACGTGGAGGTCGCCACCATCGCTTCTCAGATACGGACGGATCTGCTCGTCAAGCAAGGTGTTGATCGCGTCGAAGCGCTGCCGGTCTGGCGGACTGAGGTCGGCGTAGGCATGGTTTGCCGCCGCCACCGCCACCGCTGTCTGCGCCTGCGCCGCCGGCGCGGCGCGGATGGGCACCGCGAGCAAACGCACCAACTCCGGCCAATCGACTTCGCCGTCCTGGGTGACCGTGAGCCATTTATCAACGTAGAACACATTGCTGACGTGCTCAACGTCAAACAACGCTCGCGCCAGCGGGTCGCCTTGCGCTTGCTCGGCGTTCTCGTACGAGTGCGCAATTCCCCAGGTCAGCGGCTCCCAGAGAATGAATTTCACCGCGTTCGGATTGGGCGTGTCTTCAATGTCTGAAATCTTGGGCATCTGAACTTCCTGAAAGCAAGGCCACTCTCTTCGCGGCGAAAAGATAACAATCGCGTTGATTTGATATCCTGCCCATAACTCGTTTTGATCTTTATCGACCAGCCGATGAATCGATCAACTTCTGCAATTCACCTTGTTCGTACATCTCGCGCACAATATCCGCGCCACCGACAAACTCGCCGTTGATATAGAGCTGCGGTATGGTGGGCCAGTTGGCATAAGCCTTGATACCGTCGCGAATCTCAGGGTCGGCCAGGACGTTCACAGCGGTGTAGTCCTGCACGCCACAAGCCTTCAGTATTTGTACCGTCGCACCTGAAAATCCGCACTGCGGGAACTGCGGTGTGCCTTTCATGTAAAGCACGACGGAGTTGGTGGTGACCTGATTGCGAATATTTTCCTGAACGTTCATTTCAAATTTCTCCATATATTAAGTAGCCGATTCGGCCCAAGCATCGGGCGCAAAGGTCCGCATGGACAAGGCGTGAATTTCGGAACGCATGCGATCGCCGAGTGCCTGATACACCAGCTGATGCTGCTGTATTCTGCTTTTGCCGGTGAATTGCGGGCTCACGATCACCGCCTCGAAGTGCTGGCCGTCATCGCCCAGCACTTTCACGTGATCGCAGGGCAGGCCATTCACTATGGTGTTTCTCAGTTCATTCGCTGTGAGCATCTTCTCAACTCCAATTGATCCTCAATGGCCAAGACAAATGGCCCAATCACGCGTTGCCGATCGGTGCGTGCATCGGGTCCTCCGCGGCTTCAGTCGAGGCACTGGCGACCGAATTGAATGCCGCATGCAGCGTGTGCCACGGCAGGATCGCGCACTTGACGCGGGTCGGCAGATCCCGCACACCGGCGAATACCGCCAGCCGGCCGATGTGATTCGGGGTGTCCAGATCGAGTTTGCCGGTGGCCATGGCAAGAAACTCCTGGATCAAGGTTTCCACGTCGGTGCGTGTCCTGCCTTTCACAGCCACCGTCATCATCGACGCCGACGCCTTGCAGATCGCGCACGACTCACCCTGAAACGCGATGCCGTCGATGCACTCGACACATTCCGGGTCAAGATTGAGATTGAGCGCCACAGTGATGTGATCGCCGCACAGCGGGTTGTGGCCCACCGCATGGTGGCTCGCATGCTCTAGCGTGCCGTAATTGCGCGGCTTTTTGTTGTGGTCCAGGATGACCTCTTGATAAAGCGCTCGGTAGTCGGCCATTACGCAAACACCTTCTGCACGCTGCGAATGCCGCCGACAAGTGCATCGACTTCGGCCATGCTGTTGTAGAACGCAAACGAGGCGCGCGAAGTGGCCGGCACTTTGAAGCGCTGCATCACTGGCTGCGCGCAATGATGACCCGTGCGCACCGCCACGCCCTCCTGATTCAGCAGCGTACCGACGTCGTGGGGGTGCACGCCGTCAACCGTGAATGACAGCACAGCAGCCTTGTTTGTGGCCGTGCCGAGAATGCGCACGCCCGGCATCCGCGTCATCTGCTCGGTCGCGTAACTGAGCAACGCGTGTTCGTACTCGGCAATGGCGTCCATGCCGATGGCTGAGAGGTAATCCACGGCGGCGCCCAACCCGATGGCCGCTGCGATGGGAGGCGTACCGGCCTCGAATTTGTGCGGGATCGTGTTGTAGGTGGTTTTCTCAAAGGTCACCGACATGATCATGTCGCCGCCGCCTTTAAAGGGCTGCATTTTTTCCAGCAGCGCCGCCTTGCCAAACAGCACGCCAATACCGGTCGGTCCACATAACTTGTGGCCGGAAAAAGCGTAGAAGTCGCAATCCAGATCCTTCACATCTACCTGCAGGTGCGGCGCCGCCTGCGCGCCGTCCACCAGCACCGGCACGCCGCGCTCATGGGCGAAAGCGATCATTTTCTTCACCGGGTTGACCGTGCCCAGCGCGTTCGAGACATGCATCACGCCGACGAACCGGGTTCGTTCGTTGAACAGCTTCTCGTAGTCGTCGATCAGCAATTCGCCGGCGTCGTTGATCGGTACCACACGAATCTTCGCGCCCTTCTCTTCGGCCAGCATCTGCCACGGCACGATGTTTGAATGGTGCTCGAGCGTGGTCAGAATGATCTCGTCGCCGGACTTGATGAACTTTCGGCCGTAACCGTGCATCACCAGATTGATCGCATCGGTCGTGCCGCTGGTAAGAATGACTTCGCGCTCTTCACGCGCATGGATGAAATGCTGCAGCTTGCGCCGCGCGGCCTCGTACTCGCTGGTTGCCGTCTCCGACAGGTAATGCACTGCGCGGTTGATGTTGGCATGCTCGCTCGTCTGGTAGCGCACCAGGCGGTCGATCACCGTCTGCGGCATCTGGTTCGAGGCGGCGTTGTCGAGGTACACCAGCGGCTTGCCATCGATCTTGAGTTGCAGGATCGGAAAGTCGGCGCGTATGCGTTCGACGTCAAAGGCAGACGCCGAGCGCGGATTGAATGCTGCCCGGACGGCGCTCATGGCAGGCTGCCGGTTTGTTCAAGCATCTTCAATTCAAGCCGGTGCTTGAGTGATGCGACCGGAATGCGCTCGAGGATCTCGGCACCGAAGGCATAGGTCAACAGATTGCGCGCGACGCTATCGGACAGCCCGCGGCTCTTCAGATAAAACACTTCGTCGCTGTCGAGCTGGCCGATGGTGGCGCCATGCGCGCATTTCACGTCGTCCGCGAAAATCTCCAGCTGGGGCTTGGTATCGACTTGGGCTTTGCCGGTGAGCAGCAAGTTGCGACTCGACTGGTTCGAGTCAGTGCGCTGGGCCCCGTGGCGCACCATGACTTTGCCGTTGAACACGGCGTGCGCGCTGCCGCCGACGATGCATTTGTGAAGTTGGCGGCTCACACCATTCGGCTGGGCGTGGTCGATAGATGTGTGGGTGTCGGCAAGCTGGCTGTCGGCAATCAACGCCAGGCCGTCAACCACGCACTCGGCGCCTTCGGCCAAGCGCACATTGAGGTTGTAGCGAGAAATCTGGGCGCCGAGCGCAACACTCACCGACTGATAGTTGCTGGAACGCCCCAGCGATACCGCGCAATCAGCAATGTGGAACGCCTTGACGCTATCGCGCTGCACGCGGATATGCTTGACCTGGGCCTGATCGGCGAGCGCGATCTCGGTCACCGGGTTGACGAAATAGGCCGCATCCAGCAGCGCAACATAGTCTTCGATCAAGGTCACGCTGCTGCCGGACTCAGCGACCAACAGGCAGCGCGGGTAACTGACCACCTCGGCTTGCGTCGCAATGAAGAGCAGATGCAGCGGCGCTGTCAGTGTCACATTGCGCGGCACCACAACCACGGCCACATCCTGCAGCAAGGCCGTATTGAGAGCCGCGAATACGTTATCGCCGAATGCTGCGTGTCGGCCGAGGTGGGGCTCGATGGTCGCAGCCTGCGCCGTATCTGCCGACGACAGATTGGCAACCATCGCGCCGCCGTCTGTGAGTGTGCTGGACAACTGCGGGACATAGACGCCGTCGACAAAAACCAACCGGGTCGTTGCCTCTTCAAAATAGAACTGCTCGATGTGTGCCGCGCGCAGATCGGTGGCACTGCGCACCGGCTGAAACGACAGCCTGGTGAGCGGCGAAATGTCGGTAAAGCGCCACTCCTCGTCGCGCAGGGTCGGCACTTTCAGCACGTCCAGGCGGCCAATGGCCTGCGCGCGCAACGCGTTGATCCACGCCAGTGAGCTGGCCCGCAGCTGCGGCTGACCTTCCAGCAGCGTGTCGAGGTAACCCGCAGCGGGTCGCCGCATCGAGGTGACCGTGCTCATGCAACCACTGCCATCGCCGCCTGGTGCTCGGCAGCGACCCAGTCGTAGCCACGCGTCTCGAGTTCGAGCGCCAGCGCCTTGTCGCCCGTCTTGATGATGCGGCCCGCCTCCATCACGTGGACGAAGTCGGGCACGATGTAGTTGAGCAGTCGCTGGTAGTGCGTCACCAGCACGATCGCATTCTCTCTGTTGGCGAGCTGGTTGACGCCCTGAGAAACGATCCTGAGCGCGTCGATATCGAGGCCGGAATCGGTCTCGTCGAGAATCGCCAG
>NZ_JACDCU010000253.1 GCF_013817365.1 Methylibium sp.
GGCCGAGGCCGCGCAGGCCGCCGGGCTGTCGCCGGCGGAACTGGCGCGCGCCCACCCTCGCCTTCACGAGTGGCCGTTCGACTCGCAGCGCAAGCGCATGAGCACCTTGCATGCGGATGGCGCGGAGGGTGGCCAAGGCGCGGCGGGCCGGTTCAGCATCACCAAAGGCGCGCCGGAAACGGTGTTGCCGCGCTGCACGCGTGTCGCCACCGCCAACGGTGAGCAGTCTCTGGACGGCGCCGAGGCGCTTCAGATCGCCGCTGGCATGGCGGCGCAGGGCATGCGCGTGCTCGCGCTGGCGCGCCACGCCTGGCCCGGCTCGCCGGCCGATGCACTCACCGACCAAGCCGCCGACGCCGTCGAATCCGGGCTGACGCTGCTGGGCCTCGTCGGCCTGACCGACCCGCCGCGGCCCGAAGCACGGGCTGCGGTCGCCGACTGCCGCAGCGCGGGCATCACGCCGGTGATGATCACCGGCGACCACCCGGCGACGGCGCTCGCCATCGCCCGCGAACTGGGCATCGTGGGCGCCGACGAGTCCGATGCAATGACCGGCGCCGAGCTGGCGGCGCTGGACGATGCAGCCCTCGCGGCGCGGGTCGCCGAGACCCGCGTGTATGCGCGCGTCGACCCGGCCCAGAAGATCCGCATCGTCGCCGCCCTGCAGTCGCGCGGCGAGTTCGTGGCGATGACCGGCGACGGCGTCAACGACGCGCCTGCGCTCAAGCGCGCCGACATCGGCGTGGCGATGGGCCGCGGCGGCACCGACGTGGCCCGTGAGGCGTCGAGCCTCGTGCTGCTCGACGACAACTTCGCCACCATCGTCGCGGCGGTGCGCGAGGGCCGGCGCATCTTCGACAACATCCGCAAGTTCATCCGCTACGCGATGACCGGCAACTCCGGCGAGGTCTGGACGCTCTTCCTGGCGCCGCTGCTGGGCCTGCCGATCCCGCTGCTGCCGATCCACATCCTGTGGGTCAATCTGCTGACCGACGGCCTGCCCGGCCTGGCGCTGGCCGCCGAGCCGGCCGAGCGCGGCGTGATGCAGCGACCCCCCCGCCCGCCCGGCGAAAGTCTGTTTGCGGGCGGCCTGTGGCAGCACACGCTGTGGGTCGGGCTGCTGATCGCGGCACTGTGCCTGGCGGTGCAGGCCTGGGCGCTGCGCGCCGGGCTGCACTGGCAGACGATGGTCTTCACCGTGCTCACGCTGTCGCAGTTGGCGCACGTGCTCGCGATCCGCTCGCAGACGCAGTCGCTTTTCGAGCAGGGGCTGCGCAGCAATCTCCCGCTGACCGGGGCCGTGCTGCTGACGCTGGTGCTGCAGCTGGCGACGATCTACGTGCCGCTGCTGCAGCCAATCTTCCGCACCGAGGCCTTGTCGATGGCCGAACTGGCGCTGTGCTTCGCGGCCGCGAGCACCGTGTTCGCGGCGGTCGAGATCGAGAAGGCCGTGCGGCGACGCAAAGCTTGATCTTCCGCAAGGCGCGGCGGCCCTGCCCTTCCTAAGCTGGATCGACCGAATCAACCGGAAAGAAGCTCATGGCCAAGATGAAAGCAGCAATCTTTGTCGGCCCCGGTCGCATCGTGCTGGACGACAAACCCATCCCCGACGTCGGCCCGCTGGACGCGTTGATGCGTGTCACCACCACCACCATCTGCGGCACCGACGTGCACATCCTCAAGGGCGAGTACCCGGTGGCCAAGGGTTTGACCATCGGCCACGAGCCGGTCGGCGTGATCGAGAAGCTCGGCTCGGCCGTGCAGGGCTTTCGCGAAGGCCAGCGCGTCATCGCCGGGGCCATCACGCCCAGCGGCTGGAGCAACGCCTGCCTGTGCGGCGTGGGCTCGCAGGACGGCGCCGGCACGCCACACGGCTGGAAGGCCATGGGCGGCTGGAAGTTCGGCAACACCATCGACGGCTGCCAGGCCGAATACGTGCTCGTGCCCGACGCGATGGCCAACCTCGCGCCGGTGCCCGACGGCCTGAGCGACGAGCAGGTCCTGATGTGCCCGGACATCATGTCCACCGGTTTCAGCGGCGCCGAGAGCGCCGGCATAAGCATCGGCGACACCGTGGCGGTGTTCGCTCAAGGCCCGATCGGGCTGTGCGCCACCGCGGGCGCCAAGCTCAGCGGCGCCAGCGTGGTCATCGGCGTGGACCGGCTGCCCGAGCGGCTGCGCATGGCCACGCAAATGGGCGCCGATCACGTCATCGACGCCAGCCAGGTCGATCCGATCGAGGAAATCATGCGGCTCACCGGCGGGCGCGGCGTCGATGTGGCCATTGAGGCACTGGGCACGCAAGCGACCTTCGAGGCCGGCCTGCGCGTGCTGCGCCCCGGCGGCACCTTGTCAAGTCTCGGCGTGTACTCCACCGACCTCAAGATCCCGCTCGGCGCATTTGCTGCCGGGCTCGGCGATCACCGCATCATCACCACACTGTGTCCCGGCGGCAAAGAGCGCATGCGGCGGCTGATGTCGGTGGTCGAAGCCGGTCGCGTCGATCTCGGCGCCATGGTGACGCACCGCTACAAGCTCGACGACATCGAGGTGGCCTACGAGCTCTTCAGCCATCAGCGCGATGGCGTGCTCAAGGTGGCGATAACGCCCTGACTGAAGGAAGGCGGCGCCGTTCGGGCAGGCGGCCGGGCCCGCACGGGCCGTCTTCTGCCACCGCCGCGACGACAGGAAGTCTCAGGTCGCGGAGACCGCGAAATCGCGCACCAGCAATACCGGCACCGGGCTTTCGAGGAGCACGCGTTGCGCATCGCTGCCCAGCGCGATGCGCCGCAGTCCCCGGCGGCCGTGCGTGCCCATGACGATGAGTTCAGCGCTCCAGTCCTTTGCTTCCTGCACGATCACGTCGCACACGTGCAGGGTCGGATCGCCGCGCACCACGCCGTCCACCGCCAGCGCCTTCGACCGGGCACGCTCCACCGCCGCGAACACGAGCCGCTCGCCGGCGGCACGCGAATCCTTCAACAACTGGTCGGCGGGAAAGTAGGCCGACAACTCCGCGACGAGCAATCGCGCATCGACCACGTACAGCAGGCGCAGCGTCGCGCCTAGCCGCTGCGCGAGGGCGAGCCCCTCATCGAGTCCGCGTTGCGCGGTGGGGCTGTCGTCGATCGGCACGAGGATGCGTGAGTACATGGCGGGTCTCCCGAACAGGATGCCCAGTGTCTGCCCCGCCGGACCTACGGGCCTTGCGTCACGTCAAGGCCGCGCGTCGGGGGGCGGCGAGCACAGCGCAGGCGGCGCCACGCGAGCAGCGTCAAGCTGATACGCTGGCGGCGCAAGGCCCGCATGAGGCCGCCGCCTATCGTGTCCAGCTCCTGCTTCGAGTGAATTCCCCCCTCCATATCGCCATCCTCGACGACGAAGTCGAGATCACCCTGCTACTGGCCAACTACCTGCAGAGCCACGGCTACCGGGTCACGCAAGTGCACGATGGCCGATCCTTGATGGCCTTGATGTCCGCCGATCCTCCTGCACTGGTGCTGCTGGACCTCGGACTGCCCGGGGAAGACGGCTTGTCGATCGCCCACCAGTTGCGCGAGCACTGGCATTGCGGCCTGGTCATCGTGACGGGCCGCGGCGATGCGGTGGACAAGATCGTGGGGTTGGAGGTGGGGGCAGACGACTACGTCACCAAGCCCTTCGACCTGCGCGAACTGCTCGCGCGCGTCAAGGCCGTGCTGCGGCGCACGGCGCCCGGCGAAGCGCCCGTCCAGGCCGCTGCCGGCGCCCCGCAAAGCAAGCTTCGCTTTGCCGGCTGGGAGCTGAACACCGCCGCGCGCCGCCTCACCGACCCCCAGGGACAGGAGGTGGCGCTGACCGGCGGCGAGTTCGACCTGCTGTGTGCCTTTGCACGGCACCCGGGCCGCGTGCTGTCGCGCGACTTCCTGCTCGAGCACACGCGCGGCCGCGAAGCCGGCCCCTTCGACCGCACGATCGACGTGCAGGTCGGGCGGCTGCGCAAGAAGCTCGAAGCCGATGCGCAAAGCCCGCAAACCATCAAGTCGGTGCGCGGCGCCGGCTACATCCTGGTGCCGCCGGTCACGGCCGCGTGATGCGTCCACCACGATGATTCCTCCGATCGAACCCGCGCTGCAGCTGACTTCGGGCATCGACGAGGGCACCGTCTTTCGGTCGCTGTTCGCAGCCTATCCCGATGCCTTGCTGGTGGTCGATGTTGCCGGCAGCATCGTGCTCGCCAATCCGTCGGCGGCGACTCTGCTCGGCTACACGGTCGAAAGCCTGGTCGGCCTGAACATCGATGCGCTGGTGCCCGACGGCATCCGACCGCGCCACGCGGCTTACCGGGAGGCTTATGGCCGCAGTCCGCGCGCGCGACCGATGGGCACGCAGATGGGTCTGGTCGCAAGGCGGCGCGACGGCAGCGAGGTGGCGGTCGAGATCGCGCTCAGCCCTCTGCAAAGCCACGGCTTGCCGCTGGTCGTGGCGGCCATTCGAGACATCGGCCCCTACCCGCGCGTGAAACAGGCGCTGCAGCGCGCGCGTTACAGCGAACACCTGGCGCACTTCGGCCGGCTCGCGGTCGATTCGCGCGATCAGCAGGTGCTGCTCGACGTAGTGCCGGCCATCGCGGCCGGAGCGCTGCAGGTGGAGCTGGCGATGGTGCTTCTGCTGGAGCCCGATCGCCTGGCCTTGCGCGTCGCGAGCGGTTTCGCGCTGCTGCAAGGCGAGACGGTCGGCAGCCTCGTGCCGAACCAAACGGGCACGCCACCCGGCCTGGTGCTGGCCGAGGGGCGGCCCGTGACGATCGGCGACTACCGCAGCGAGCGGCGCGTCACCGCGCCGCCGACCTGCGTCAACGCCGGCTTGCTGAGCGAGCTCACGGTGCCGCTTTCGGACTGCGGCCGCATCATCGGCACGCTGACGGTGCGCTCGTGCCTGCCCGGGCGCTTCGGCGATGACGAACTGGCTTTCCTCGAAGCGCTTGCCAACCTGCTGGTCACCAGCCTTCAGCGCGCGCAGTCGGAAGAAGCGCTGAGTCATGCGCAACGGCTGGAGAGCGTCGGCCAGTTGACGGGTGGCATCGCCCACGACTTCAACAACCTGTTGACCGTCATCCAGGGCAATCTGCAGGTGATCGAGGAGTTGCCCGCCTTCGCGCAGGACGCGTCTGCGCAGCAACTGTTCAGCGCTGCGGCACGCGCCACCCGGCGCGGTGCCGAGCTCACCGGCAAGCTGCTTGCGTTCTCGCGCCGCCAAGTGCTGCAGCCGAGCGCGGTCGACGTGAATGCGCTGTTGGACTCGCTCTCGAGCATGCTGCGCCGCACGCTCGACGAGCGCATCCGCATCGAGGTCGATGCGCCGCCCTGCCGGCCCTGCCTTGCCGACGCGGGCCAACTCGAATCGGCGCTGCTCAACATCGCCATCAATGCCCGCGACGCAATGCCCGAGGGGGGCACCTTGCGCTTTCATGCCGAGGCGAACGAGCGGTTGCCCGACGACGTACGGGGCTGGCTGGCCACAAACGCCGAGCCCGACACCGCCTATGTTGCGATCTCGATCGCCGACAGCGGCACCGGCATGCAGGGCGAAGTGAAGGAGCGCGCCTTCGAGCCCTTCTTCACGACCAAGGAGGCCGGGCGCGGCACGGGTCTGGGGCTGAGTACCGTCTATGGTTTCGTCAAGCAGTCCAAGGGCGCCATCGCGATCGACAGCGCACCCGGCGCGGGCACCACCGTCACCGTCTACATCCCGATCGCCCAACATGCGTCGGGAACGCCCGAGCAGGCCGATCACGCCGGCGAGATCCCGCCCGGACTGCGCGTACTGCTGGTGGAAGACGACGCCGAAGTGCGTGCCGTCGTGCACACCTTCCTCGACACGCTGGGCTGCAAGGTCACGAGCTGCGCGAGCGCTGAACAAGCGCTGCCAACGCTCGCGCCCGAGGCGCCCTTCGATCTGCTGCTGAGCGACATCGTGCTGGGCGCCGGCATGCGCGGAACCCGGCTCGCCGCGCAGGCGCAGCAACTCGTCCCCTCGCTCGGCGTGCTGCTGATGTCGGGCTTCGCCGCCGAGCTGCTGGACGCCGATCGCGACTCGCCGCCGAGTTGGGAGCTGCTGCGCAAGCCCTGCAGCCGCGAAGAACTCGCACGGGCTATTGCCAAGGCGCTCGAGGCCCGGTTTCGTTAGACG
>NZ_JACDCU010000254.1 GCF_013817365.1 Methylibium sp.
ATTCAAAGCCTGCCCGAACGATCCCGACATCGGCGAGTTGGCCTCGCTCGACGGGGCCCTGCGCCGCGCCTTCGATGCCGCCGACGCGCCGGTGCTCGGCCTGGACGAGCTGGCAGCGCTGCCCGCCGAGGACTGGGCGCGGGTCGGTTTCGAGTTCCAGCCGAGCTGCCAGCGCCTGCGCCTGCAGCACAACACGCTGGCGATCTGGCAGGCGATCGACCAGGACGGCACGCCGCCACAAGCCTCGCGCCTGGACCAGCCCACCGAACTACTGGTATGGCGGCGCGGACTGCAACCGCACTTTCGCAGCCTGGGCCCGCTCGAAGCCGGCGCGATCGACCGGCTGCTCACGGGCGACGGGTTTGCCGCCACCTGCGCGGCACTCGTTGCCGAGTTCCCGGACGCGTCCATCAAGGCCGAAACTGGCGCGCTGCTGCGCCGCTGGATCGAAGAGGATCTGTTGAGCGGCTTGGTCGCCCGCGCTTGAACGGCAGGCCACGCGCCTTGCTTCTTCATGCCGCGCCGCCAGCACGCGCGGCGATCGGCAAAAGGCCGCGCAGTTCAGCGCATAGAACCGAATCCGCCCAGCGCTCGCACCGCCCCAGCGCCGATGGCCGCCCCGAAACGCTTCACGAGCCGCTCGGCCACATTCTGCTTGGGCGTGTAGTCGATCACTTCTTCGGCCTTGACCACCTCGCGCGCAATCAGGTCGAGGCTACCGATGTGGTCGGCCAGGCCCAACTTGACCGCCTGCTCACCGTTCCAGAAAAGGCCCGAGAAGATCTCTGCCGTCTCCTTCAGCCGCTCGCCGCGGCCCCGCTTCACCACGGCGATGAACTGCTGGTGCACCTGGTTGATCAACGCCTGCACATGCTCGCGCTGCAAAAAAGGCAACGGCGAGAACGGGTCGAGCAAGGCCTTGTTGTTGCCGGCGGTGATGAGGCGCCGTTCGACGCCGAGTTTGTCCATCGCCTCGGTGAAACCGAAGCTGTCGATCAGCACGCCGATCGAGCCGACCACCGACGCCTTGTTCACATAGATCTCGTCGGCGCCCACGGCGACGTAATAGGCCGCCGACGCGCACAGCTCCTCGCACACCGCATAGACCTTCTTCTTGTGCAGGGCCTTCAGGCGCAACAGTTCGTCGTTGATCAGGCCGGCCTGGACCGGGCTGCCGCCGGGCGAGTTGATGCGCAGCACCACGGCCTGCGCCCCAGCGTCCTCGAAGGCGTTGCGCAGCGCGGCATTGAGACCCTCGGCGCTGGCCTCGGCTTCACGGTCGATTTCGCCGCGGATCTCGATCAGCGCGGTATGCGGCCCGCTCGGCGCACTGACCAGTCGCTGCTGCGCGAACAGGAACCAGACGAAGGCGCCGATCAACAGCAGCCACATCAGCCGGAAGAAGATGCGCCAGCGGCGCTCGCTGCGCCGGTCCTTCAGATAGCGGCGGGCGAATTCCTCGACCACGCGGCTGTCGACACCGGCGCTGACGGCCGGCATGAGGGCCGGCGACGGCGGCAAAGGCGCGGAAGGCGGCCCCAGCGTGGGCTCGGCCGGGCGGGGATCGTCGATGGGGCTCATGGCAATCTCTCGAAGGACGGCGCAACGCGTCGCCGGAACGGGTTCAGGGGCCGAACGCGGGCCGGATGTCGCGGGAAGGATACCAACACACTTCGCCGTCCCGTTCGGTCACCGACAGGGGCGTGAGCCGACTGCGGCCGCAGGGCCCGCCGACGCAGCGGCCGGTGGTCGGCGCATAGCTGGCGCCGTGGATCGAGCACAGGATCACCTCATGATCGGCGTCGAGAAACTCGCCCGGCTGCCAGTCCATTTCCACTGGCACGTGGGCGCAGCGGTTCAGATAAGCGACCACCTTGCCATCGAAGCGCAGCGCGAAGGCGCGCATCGGGCGGCCGTACTCGAGCACGTCGAACAGCACGGCGCGGCCGCGTTCGGCGAGATCGCCAGAAGCACACAGCGGCACCGGTTCGGCAGAGCCAGACACTTGCTCAAAGGGCGCCACGCCCACCTTCCGGCTCGCAGGTGCCTGGCTTTGCAACGGCTGCCGCGCTCGGCGACGCCGGCGAAGACTCAGGCATGGGCGAGGAGCCAGTCGTGCAGTTCGCGAGTGGAGTGCGCGACGCAGCAGGTGGAGAAGGCCTCGAAGGCTTCGGGCTCGTGTGCGCCGAAACTCACCGCCAGGCTGGCCGTGCCGGCGTTGGCGGCCAGTTGCAGGTCGTGGGTGGTGTCGCCCACCATCAGCGTGCGCCCCGGCGCAACCCTCAACTCGTCCATGAGTTCGAGCAGCATGCGCGGGTGCGGCTTGCCGGCGGTCTCGTCGGCCGTGCGCGTGGCCTCGAACAAGCCTCGCAATTGGACCGTGTGCAGCACCTCGTCGAGGCCGCGGCGCGACTTGCCGGTGGCCACGCCGAGCACATGCCCGCGCTCCTTGAGCGCATTGAGCATGGCCAGCGTGCCGTCGAACAGCGTGAGTTCGTGCTGACGCGCGAAGTAGTGGTGGCGATAACGCAGGCCGAGTTCGGGGTAGCGCTCGCGGGCCAGGTTGGGCACGGCATGCTCCAGCGCCTCGGCCAGGCCCATGCCGATCACGTAGGCGGCCTGCGTGTCGTTCGGCACCTCGGTGCCGAGATCGGTGGCCGCCGACTGGATGCACTTGACGATCAGCGCGGTGGAGTCGAACAGCGTGCCGTCCCAGTCGAAGACGATCAGGTCGAAGCGGCGTGGGCGAATGGGAGTCATGCGAGCGATTTCAACAGGGACGCGCATTCTGCAGGCAACGCGGCTTCGAGCTCGACGGTCTCCCCGCTCGCCGGATGTTCGAAGCGCAGCAGGCGAGCGTGCAGGAACATGCGGCCGAAGCGCGGCAGCGCAGCGCCGGCAGGTGCCGCCATCAGGCCGCTCGCCGCATCGCCCCGAGCCAGCGCCTTGTTCAGCGCGAAATCGCCGTACTTGTCGTCGCCCACGATGGCATGGCCGGCGTCGGCCAGGTGGACGCGGATCTGGTGGGTGCGGCCGGTCTTGATGGTCACGTCCAGCAAGGTGCAGGCCGCGAACGCGCGCGCCACCTGCACGAGGGTGATCGAGCGACGGCCCGCCGCCTCGCCGTCTGTGACGCTGCGCACGCGGCGCTCGCCGGCGGCGTCGAGGTACTTGTGCAGCGCCACGTCGATGACCTTGTGGCCGGCCGGCCAGCGGCCGATGACCAGCGCCGCGTAAGTCTTGCCCGTCTCGCGCGCACGGAACTGCTCCTGCAGGCGAGTCAGCGCACTGCGCTTCTTGGCGATGAGTAACAAGCCGGAGGTTTCCTTGTCGAGCCGGTGCACCAGTTCGAGAAAAGGCGCCTCGGGCCGGGCGCGGCGGAGCTGCTCGATCACGCCGAAACTCACGCCGCTGCCGCCATGCACCGCCACGCCGGCCGGCTTGTCGATCGCGATCAGGTGATCGTCTTCGAAGACGATCGCAAACTCGCGCGGCGGCGCGGCAGCAGCCTTGTTCTCGAGGCGCTCGGCCACGCGCACCGGTGGAAGCCGCAGCTCGTCGCCGAGGGCAAGCCGGGTGTCGGCGCCGGCCCGGCCGCGGTTGACCCGCACTTCGCCGCTGCGGATGATCCGGTAGACATGCGTTTTCGGCACGCCCTTGAGCGTCTTGATCAGGTAGTTGTCGAGGCGCTGACCGGCGCCGTTCTCACCGACCGTCACATGCTGCACGGCCGGCGCGGCCGGCGTCGGAGCAGCGGCGCGGATCAGCACCGGAGGCGGCCTGCTTGCGGTGCGTGTCGCCGGCTTGCCGCCCGCCGCCGCACGCGCTTTCACGCCTCGGTTCGCCAGCGCTCCTTTGCCTCCTATAATGCCTTGCACCACTTGTGCGCCGTAAGTGATTGATTTGTTTGAGTTTACCCGTCACTTACCGTGCTCAATGGGCCCTGTTGCCGAGTCGGCGGCAGGCATTCGGTGATGCAACGCCGCGGCGCGCGGTCGGGTCGGCTCCCAAGGTGAGCGGCAGACAGCGCAAGGTGGCGGCAGAGCCAGCGTAGAACGAGCACCACACAAGGTTTCCTTCGGCTGCAGAGCGAAGTGCGTCACGCGAGTGACGAGATCCCAGCGCTGCAGCCCGCGCTCCCGTGACCTCCCGGATGACTTCGGCCCGCCCCTTTTTGCCGCCCACGCACCGCTCGCAGCTTCGATGCTGCGCGGCCGGCCCGTGTGCCAGGGACCGCGCCATGCCGGAGCCTTGCGCTCCGGTGCAAGACCCTCCGAGCCCACCCGAGTGCACGCGCCAACGCTTTAGTCGTTGATCCCCTGCGGGGGACGACGACCGAGTCCAGGGCGATTCCTTCCGCTCCTCCACGCTGTTTCGTGCGTCGAATCGGCCGCCCCCGGACTTCGGGGACGGCTTAAAACGTGCGCGGGCGGGCCCACAGCCTCCCGCGAAGGAGTGCACATGAAACGCATGTTGATCAATGCCACGCAGCCGGAAGAGCGGCGCCTGGCCATCGTCGAGGGGCAGAAGCTGCTCGACTTCGAAACCGAGATCGAAGGGCGCGAACAGCGCAAGGGCAACATCTACAAAGCCGTCGTCACCCGCGTCGAGCCGTCGCTCGAAGCCTGTTTCGTCGACTACGGCGAAGACCGCCACGGCTTCCTGCCCTTCAAGGAGATCGCCAAGGAGTTCTTCAAGCAGGGCGTCGGCGTTCGCGATGCCAAGATCCAGGACGTGATCTCCAACGGCACCGAACTGCTGGTGCAGGTGGAAAAGGAAGAGCGCGGCAACAAGGGCGCCGCACTCACCACCTTCGTCTCGCTCGCCGGCCGCTACCTGGTGCTGATGCCCAACAACCCGCGCGGCGGCGGCGTGAGCCGGCGCATCGAGGGCGAGGACCGCGAGGAACTCAAGGAAAACCTCGACCAGCTCGAATATCCCAAGGGCATGAGCCTGATCGCCCGCACCGCCGGCATCGGCCGCACGGCGCCCGAGCTGCAGTGGGACCTCAACTACATGCTCAAGCTCTGGACCGCCATCGACGGCGCGTCCAAGGCGGGCAAGGGCGCCTTCCTGATCTACCAGGAATCGTCCCTGGTGATCCGCGCCATCCGCGACTACTTCACCGCCGATGTCGGCGAGATCCTGATTGACACCGACGACATCTTCGAGCAGGCGCAGCAGTTCATGAACCACGTGATGCCTGAGACGGCGTCGCGGGTGAAGCGCTACCGCGACGACGCGCCCCTGTTCAGCCGTTTCCAGATCGAGCACCAGATCGAAACGGCTTTCTCGCGCACGGTGAACCTGCCCTCGGGCGGCGCGATCGTCATCGACCACACCGAGGCGCTGGTCTCGGTGGACGTGAACTCGGCTCGCTCGACGCGCGGCAGCGACATCGAGGAAACCGCGACCCGCACCAACCTGGAAGCCGCCGACGAGATCGCGCGCCAGATGCGGCTGCGCGACCTGGGCGGCCTGATCGTCGTCGACTTCATCGACATGGAGGAGAGCAAGAACCGCCGCGAAGTCGAAACCCGCCTGCGTGACGCGCTGCGCACCGACCGTGCGCGCGTCCAGTTCAGCTCCATCTCCAAATTCGGCCTGCTCGAACTCAGCCGCCAGCGCCTGCGCCCGGCACTCAGCGAAGGCAGCCACATCACGTGCCCGCGCTGCAACGGCACCGGCCACATCCGCGACACCGAGTCTTCCGCGCTGCAGATCCTGCGCATCATCCAGGAAGAGTCGATGAAGGAAAACACCGCGGCCGTGCACGTGCAGGTACCGGTGGAAGTGACCAGCTTTCTGCTCAACGAGAAGCGCACCGAGATCACCAAGATCGAGCTGCGCCAGCGCACGACCGTGCTCCTGGTGCCCAACAAGCACCTCGAGACGCCCAACTACAAGCTCGAACGCCTGCGCCACGACGACCCGCGGCTAGAAAACCTGCAGGCCAGCTACACCATGATCGAGGAGCCGGACGACGAGGTCGGCATCACCCGGCGCGAGAAGGGCAAGGCCAAGCAGGAGCCGGTGATCAAGGGCGTGCTGCCCGACCAGCCGGCCCCGCCGCCGCAACCGCGCGCGGCTGCAGTTCCGGCGCCCGCGCCGGTGGCCGCGCCGACCCCCGCGCCGTTCCGGGC
>NZ_JACDCU010000021.1 GCF_013817365.1 Methylibium sp.
CGGCGCGGGTTGAGCGATCCGAAGGGATCCTGGAAGACCATCTGCATTCGCTTTCTCACCGGCCGCAGCGCACGCTGGCCGAGCGCGGCGATATCGATGCCCTCGACCATGATCTGCCCGCTGTCGGCTTCGATCAGGCGCGTGATGCAGCGCGCCGCGGTCGACTTGCCCGAGCCCGACTCGCCCACGATGCCGACCGTCTCGCCGCGGCGCACGCCGAAGCTGACCTCGACCAGGGCATCGACCCGGCGCGCCGAGCCGCCGAAGAAGCCGCCGCCCGATCGGTAGCTCTTGCTCAGCGCGTTGACGCCCAGCACCACCGGCTGGCCGGTGAAGTCGCGCTTGGGTCCGGGCATGAGGCTGGGCACGGCCGCCAAGAGCGAGCGCGTGTAGTCGGCCTGGGGGCGATTCAGCACCTCATCGGCCTGGCCCTGCTCGACCAGGCGGCCGTGCTGCATGACCGCGATGCGGTCGGCGATCTCGGCGACGACGCCGAAGTCGTGGGTGACGAAGATCACCCCCATGCCCTTCTTGCGCTGGATGTCGCGGATCAGCACGAGGATCTGCGCCTGGGTGGTGACGTCGAGCGCGGTGGTCGGCTCGTCGGCGATCAGGATGTCGGGCTCCAGGGCGAGCGCCATGGCGATCATCGCCCGCTGGCGCTGTCCGCCGGAGAGCTGGTGCGGATAGGCCGCAAGGATCTGCCGGGGTTCGGGGAGGTTCACCGCCGCGAGCATGTCGAGCGCCCGTGCCCGCCGCGCGGCGCGGTCGCCCGGCTGGTGGACCTCGAGCACTTCCTCGATCTGCGCACCGATGCACATCACCGGGTTCAGTGCCGTCATCGGCTCCTGGAAGATCATGGCGATGCGGTTGCCGCGCAGCTCGCGCATGCGCTGCTCCGTGGCCTGCAGCAAATCTTCGCCCTCGAACAGGATGCGCCCGGCGGTCGGCTGGACATGGCGCGAGGGGAACAGGCCCAGCACCGCGCGCGACATCACCGATTTGCCCGAACCGGACTCGCCCACCACGCACAGGATCTCGTTGCGAGAGAGCTCCAGACTCACTTCTTCCACCGCATGGCGGCGGTCGGCCAGCGCCGGCAGGCTGACGCTCAGGCCCTCGATGCGCAGCATGGGTCCGGCAGCACTCATAGCGAGCGAAGCCGTGGGTTGAGAGCGTCGTTCAGCCCGTCGCCGACGAGGTTGATCGCCATCACCGTGAGCAGGATCGCCACGCCCGGGGCGGCGCAGATCCACCACGCGGTGCGCAGCACCGTGCGTCCCGCTCCGATGATGTAGCCCCAGCTCATGGTGTTGGCATCGGACAGGCCGAGAAAGGACAGGCCCGACTCGATGAGGATGGCCGTGGCCACCATCAGCGAGCCAGTGACGATGATCGACGACAGCGTGTTGGGCAAGATGTGCAGCAGGATGATGCGGCTGTGGCCCATGCCCATCGACACGCAGGCCTGCACGAACTCGCGGTTGCGCATGGTCATGAACTCGCCGCGCACGAGGCGTGCCATCGGTGGCCAGGAGACAACCGATATCGCGAAGATCACGCTGCCGATGGAGGCGCCGAGCACGGCCACCAGCAGGATCGCGAAAAGAAAGAACGGGATGGTCTGAAACAACTCGGTGAAGCGCATCAGCAGGTTGTCCAGCCGCCCGCCGAAATACCCGGCCAGGCCGCCGATGGTGACGCCTACGGCGGTGGCGATGACGGTGGCCACGACGCCCACCAGCAAGGTCGTGCGGGCGCCGTAGAGCACGCCCGCGGCGAGGTCGCGGCCCAGCATGTCGGTCCCCAGCAAGTATTCGCCGAGCGGCGGCTGGAAGGGCGTGCCGACGATGCGGAAGGGGTCGCCGGGGTAGACCACCCCGGCCAGCGCCGCCGCCAGCAGCACTGCCAGCAAAAGGATCAGCCCGCAGACCGCGGGCTTGTGCCGGACGAAACGCAGGAGGCCGCTTTTCATGGATTCGGATTCGAGCCGTCAGCGCAGGTCGATGCGCGGGTCGAGCAGCGAGTACGCCACGTCGACGATGAGGTTCACGATGATCACCAGGCAAGTCGACACGAAGAAGATGCCCAGCAGCAGGTTCAGGTCGCGCGCGAAGAGCGACTCGTAGGCCAGCAAGCCGAGCCCCGGCCAAGCGAAAACGGTCTCCACCACCACGGAACCCCCGAGCAGCGCGCCCACCTGGACCCCGGCCATCGTGAGCACCGGCAGCACGGCGTTGCGCAGCACGTGGCGGCGCGCGATCTGGCGCTCGGTGAGCCCCTTGGCGCGCGCCGTCACCACGTAGTCCATGGAGAACTGCTCCAGGACCGAGGCACGCATGAGCCGCGTGTAGAGCGCGAGGTAGAACATGGTCAGCGTCACGGCCGGCAGCACGAGGTGATGGGCGATGTCGCGCACCTTCGCCGCGCCCTCGTGGAAGGCAGCCACCTGCTGCATGCCGCTGGTGGGGAACCAGCCCAGCTTGATGGAGAACAGCACGATGAGCATCAGGCCGGCCCAGAACACCGGCGTCGCGTAGGCGAGCACCGTGAGCATGGAGATGAGGTTGTCTTGCCAGCGGTTGAGCTTCCGCGCCGCGAAGCTGCCCAGCAGCACGCCCATGCCCACCGACAAGGCCAGCACCGTGACCATGAGCAGCAGGGTGGGCCACAGCCGCGACAGGATGAGCTCGGCCACCGTCATGCCGTGGCGGAACGAGTAGCCCAGGTCGAAGGTGACGATCTGCTTCATGTAGAGCAGCAGCTGCACACCCATCGGCTGGTCGAGCCCGAAGGTCTTGCGCAGCTGCGCCATGAACTCCGGCGTGGCCGATCCCGCCTCGCCGGCCAGCACGTCGGCGGCGTCGCCGGGTGCCAGCTGCAGGAGCAGGAAGTTCAGCGCAATGATGACCAGAACCGTCGGCACCGCCTGCGACAGGCGTCGCAGGGCATAAGACAAGCTCTTGGTCACGGCCACGGCACTGTCCCGCTGGGGCTCTACTTGGCGAGCCAGAGCTGGTCGAGGGACGAGTACAGGCCCAGCGGGCTGAGCGGGAAATTGCGGACCTTCTTGTTGTAGACGGTCACGAAGTCCAGCTCGTGCACGAACACGATCGGGCTGGCCTCGACCACCTTCTTCTGCAGCTCGTGGTAGAGCGCGGCGCGCTTCTTGGGGTCGATCTCGACGTTGGCCTTGTCCATCAGCTCGTCGGTTTCCTTCGAGCTCCAGCGCGTGCTGTTGACGAACACGGTGCCCGGCTTGATGGTGTTGGAGTGGTAAAGGCGGTGAACGCCGATGGACGGGTCGGCCAGGGTCTGGATCCAGTTGCTGGTGAGCTGGAAGTCGTAGTTGGTGTACACGCGGCGCAGCCAGCTCGGCACGTCTTCGTAGCGCAGCGTGACCTTGATGCCAATCTTGGCGAGCTGCTGCTGCACGACTTCGCCGTAGCGCCGCCATTCGTCGCCGTAGGGCGTCATGTCGTGAGTGATCTCGAAGCGCACGCCGTCCGGGCCGCGCTTCTTGCCGGCCTCGTCGAGCAGCTTGTTGGCCCGCTCCACGCCGTCGGGCACGTTGTAGTTCTTGACGTCGGTGGTGTAGAGGCCATTGGCCTTGAAGTTGGAGTTGATCGGCCCGGTGGCGGGGCGCCCGAAGCCGAACCAGACGTTGTCGATGATGAACTTGCGGTCGATGGCGTAGGCCACCGCCTGGCGCACCTTGACGTCGTCGAAGGGCGGCTTGGTGGTGTTGAAGTCGAGCTGCACGATCGGCGCCTGCATCTCGTAGCCCTTGGCGGTCACCTCGATGTGCGGCATGGCCTGCAGCCGCTTCACATCCACCGGCGGAATGGCGCTGAAGCCGCCCATGTGGATTTCCTGCGTCTCCATGGCGGCCGAGCGGGTGCCGGCATCGGCGATGAACCGGGCCACCAGGCGATCGAGGTGCGGCAGGCCCTTCTTGCGGTAATCGGGGTTGCGGTCGAAGCGGATGTACTGGCCTTTTTGCCATTCCACGAACTTGAACGGACCCGTCCCCACGGGAAGGTTGGCGTTGGGATGACGCGTGATGTCGCCGGTGCCGAACACGTGCTTCGGAATGATCGGTGACTCGTAGGAAGACATCGCCATCATCATGTAGGGCGCCGGCTCGCTGAGCCTGAACACGGCGGTCAGCGGATCCGGCGTTTCCACTGCCGTGACGGCACGGAAGGTGTTCACACCCCTCGGGTGCACCTTCTTCAGCACGTCCATCACGCTGAACTGCACGTCGGCGCTGGTGAAGGGCTTGCCGTCGTGGAACTTGACGTTCGGCTCCAGCTTGAAAGTCACCGTCATCCCGTCCGGGCTAACGGTCCATGACTGCGCGAGGCTCGGCATGGGCTTGAGCTGGAAGTCGTACTCGAGAAGCCCCTCGTAGACCTTCGTGGACACCTGCCCCACGGGGCCGGCGGTGCTTTGGTAAGCCGCGAGAGTCGGGGGCTCTGGTTGGACCGCGATCACGAGCGTGCCGCCCTTTTGCGGTTTGTCCTGAGCCAGTGCAGGCTGGGCCGCCGTCAACCACAGAGCGCCGGCCAGGATCACCAGGCTGCGAGGCAAGCAGTGCAAAGCTGTCATCGAGGTCCCCTTGTATGAAAGTGAAGCGAATCGAAGCGTACGGTGGTTCGGCGTCGCCCGCCACCCGGATAAACCGTCCGCCGTTTCAAGCGGCGGCCTGTGGGAAGGCCCACTGATAGCCGAACAACCCGGCCGAGCCGCCCGTGTGAACGAAGATGACATCCTCGTCCGGCTCGAAGCTGCCCGCGCGGACCATGGCAAGCAGGCCCGCCAGTCCCTTGCCGGTGTACACGGGATCCACCAGGATGCCTTCGGTACGGGCCAGCATCTGCACGGCCTCGACCATGGCGTCCGTCGGCACGCCGTAGCCGGCGCCGATGAAACGGTCGTCGGCGACCACCTTCGCGCGCGGCAGCGGCTGCTCGACGCCGAGTAAATCGAGCACTCGCAACGCAAGGTCGTGCACCCGCGTCTCCTGCACCTCGCGGCTGGCCCTGACGCCGATGCCCGTGACTGGCCAGTCCAGGCCCAAGGCGTGGATCCCGGCCAGCAACCCCGCCTGCGTTCCGGCGCTTCCGGTGGCGTGCACGAGGTGAGGCTTTCTCAAACCCATCGCCTCGCACTGGCGCTGCAGCTCGAGCACGCAATCGACATAACCGAGCGAACCCAGGGCATTGGATCCACCGCCCGGAATGAGATAGGGCTTGCCACCGCGCTCAAGTACCTTCGAAGCGAGTGACTCGAGCGCGGCATCCATCGCCGTTCCGCCCGGCACCCGGTGCAGCTTGATGCCGAACAGCTTGTCGAGAAAGACGTTGCCGGACTCCTGATACTCCTGCGGCGCGTCGTTCACCCTCTCTTCGAGGATCGCTTCGCATTGCAGCCCCGCAAAGGCGGCCGCTGCAGCCGTCTGGCGGACATGGTTGGACTGGACGGCGCCGCAGGTCAGCCCAGCCGGACACGCGGGAAGTCTTCCAGAGTCATGGCGGATCCGGCGCTCAGGCGCCAGCGGCTGCTGTCTGGCGTGGACGATAGGGGCGGCGCTGTGCCGCTGTCTAATGACTTCCCGGCCGACTCTATGCACGGCACTCATAGATGCGTGCCGGAGTTCATTCGGGCACCTCCTCGGCGAGACGCCGTGCGCATTCCCACAGACCTTGCAGCCGTCCGGACAGCAGCGTTCGCTCGGCATACACCCGGACCTTCAAGGGCACGTCGAGGACGGCAGGTCCTGCGCGGACAAGCCGCTTGCTGTTCAGATCATCGGCCACAAGGCTGCCCGGCAGCCACGCGACGCCCAGTCCCTCCAGCGCCGTGGCACGCAGCGCTTCGACGAGGGCGCTTTCGAAGACCGGGTGGACGTCGAGCGCGGGCTCCGACGCATCGAGTGCCAGCGCTGCCACCCGACCCAAAAACGCGTCGGCGCTGTAGCTGAGCCACGGGACGGTCCCGGTCGAACCGGGCCGCACGGCGTGCATCGGGCGGCCGTCCGCCGCCGCTTTGGAGACAGGCGTCAGCGTGTCCTTGGCCAGCATGAGAGAGGGGTAGCGAGCGGGTTCGAGCTGCAGCGGCAGACCGGGGTGCGTGTAGCAGACAAGGAGATCGACGTTGCCCTCTTCGAGGTCGCGCACGCAGTCGTGCAGGTTGTCCGCTCGCACCTGGACCAGGAGGTCGTCCTTGGCGAGCGGCAACGTCGCCAGCCACCGCGCGAGGAATCCGCTCGCCAGCGAATGCTGGATGGCGATTCGCAGCAGCCGACGGTCGGCCCGGGCTGCCTGCCGCAATTCCTGCCTCGTGTTGAGCAGCGAGGCCGTGGCTTCGCGCGCGGCATCGCGAAACGTTTTTCCCGCTGCAGTGAGGCGCGTGGGATAGGAAGAGCGGTCGATCAACGCAACGCCGACCCACTGTTCGAGCGCCTTGATGCGGCGGCTGAACGCGGATTGCGTTACGTGGCGTTCGATCGCCGACTGCGAGAAGCTGCCCGTGCGCGCCACGCTCAAGAAGTCTTCGAGCCATTTGGCTTCCATGTGCCTGTCCCTGCTTGTCCCGAGCGCCGAGGGCTACTCGGTCAACTCGAGCAGCCTCGCCAGCCCCCCTTCGTCGATCGAGACCATCGCCTGGTCCCGGACCGCCGGCTTCGCGTGGTACGCCACGCTCAAGCCCGCCGCGCCCATCATCGGCAGATCGTTGGCGCCGTCGCCCACGGCGATCGCCTGTTGCGAGCTGATCCCCAGCTGCTCGCAGGTCTGCAGCAGCATGCGCCGCTTCTCCGCGCCGTCGCAGATGTCGCCCCAAGGCTGGTCCACCATGCGGCCGGTGAGTCGCTCGTCGGCGCCGCGGCCTTCGACCTCCAGTACGTTGCTGCGCGTGTCGTCGAGCTGCAGCCGGTTGCGGATGCGGTCGGTGAAGAAGGTGAAGCCGCCGGAGACGAGCAGCGTCTTCAGGCCCGCGGCCTGGCAGGCACGCACCAGCGTTTCGGCGCCGGGGTTGAGCTGCAGGCGCTGTTCGTACACCTCGTGCAGGGCCGAAACCGGCACGCCCTTCAGCAGCGCGACGCGCTGGCGCAGGCTGGCCTTGTAGTCGGCGATCTCGCCGCGCATCGCCGCCTCGGTGATGGCCGCCACCTCGGCCTTGCGGCCTGCTGCGTCGGCGATTTCATCGACGCATTCGATGTTGATCAAGGTCGAATCCATGTCGAAGGCGATGAGCTTGAAGTCGGCCAGGCGCAGCGGCGGCGTCAAGCCGCGCAGGGTGAGGCCGGGGGCGAACTGTCGCGGGGTGCTCATGTGTTCGTTCTGTGGAAGCGGCGTCATGGCCGTGCGTAGCCGGCTTCGCTCTGGCTTCGTATGGCGAGGATGAAGACGGTATCGAGTTCCGGTACGTAGCGGTACAAGGCTACGTAGCCGCGCGAGCGGCGCCCGATGACGAGTTCGCGGTGGCTGGTGCCCGCAGGCCGGCCGATCAGCGGATTGCGTACGAGCACGTCGGTGGCGGCAATGATGTCCTGGATGCGCGAGGGCGCGTTCTCGACGTCATGCCGTGCCAGATGATCGAAGATGCGGTCGAAGTCTTCTGTCACCTGCGTGGCGAACTCGATGCGAGCCACTCTCAGCGGGCCAACTTTCTGGCCTTGGGGCGCGCCGGCTTTTTGCCGGCAATGCGACCTTCCAGATACCTGCGCATTTCGCTCCAGGGAATGGCGCGACCGGAAGCGACAATCTCCGCGTAGCGCCTGTCGGCGGTGTCATGAAAGTCGGCACGGCGTTCTTCCTGCTCCGCCTTCTCTGCGATGGCCTCGAGGATGAAGCCATGCGTCGAGGTGCCCGCGCGCTCGGCCGCGGTGGCGATGCGGGCCTTCAGGTCATCCGGCAGACGAATCGTGGTGGTGGACATCTTTTGCTCCTTCGGAACTCTGAATGTAGCACTCAAGTGCTACTTAGAGCCTGAGAGTCTTTCGCTCATGCCCGCTCATCACGCCATGAGTCGCCTGCCCGTCGTTGCAAATGCTCGCCATAGCCCGAGCTATGGCTGCGCTTTGCGCTGGCTCAGCCGCCTTATGGCGCGCTGCTCGGGCACGCCCGAAAAGCTCTCAGTCTCTGAGCTCTCAAGCCGCCTGCGCCACCTTCGGCGTTCCCAGCGACCTCAATACATCCCGCACGAACTGCGCCCGCAACGCCGGCTCCGGCAGCGCTTTTTCGATGCGCAACTTGTCGTTGCCGGCCAGCTTGATGTGGCGGTCCTTCTGCACCAGCTCGATGATGCGCAGCGCGTCGATCGGCGGGTTGGGGCGGAAGGTGATGCTCATGGCCTGCGGACCGGCGTCGATCTTCTGCACGCCGTAGGCCTTGGCCTGCACGCGCAGGCGGTGGGTGTCGAAGAGGGTCTGCGCCTGCGGCGGCAGCTTGCCGAAACGATCGACGATTTCTTCCAGCATGGCGTCGATCTTGTCGAGCTTGTCGGCTGTTGCCAGGCGCTTGTAGAGCGAGAGCCGCACGTGCACGTCGCCGCAGTAGCTGTCGGGCAGCAGGGCGGGGGCGTGCAGGTTGATCTCGGTCGTGACGTTGAGCGGGCTCAGCAGATCGGGCTCTCGGCCGGCCTTGAGCTCGCGCACGGCCAAAGCCAGCATGTCGTTGTAGAGCTGAAAGCCCACCTCCATCATGTTGCCGCTCTGGTTCTCGCCCAGCACCTCGCCGGCGCCGCGGATCTCGAGGTCGTGCATGGCGAGGTAGAAGCCGGAACCGAGCTCTTCCATATCCTGGATGGCCTGCAGGCGCTGTGCTGCTTGCTTGGTCAGGCCCTCCACGTCGGGCACCATCAGGTAGGCATAGGCTTGGTGGTGCGAGCGGCCGACGCGGCCCCGGAGCTGGTGCAGTTGCGCCAGGCCGAACTTGTCGGCGCGGCTCATCACGATGGTGTTGGCGGTGGGCACGTCGATGCCCGTTTCGATGATGGTGGAGCACAGCAGCAGGTTGTGCTTCTGTGCGACGAACTCGCGCATCACGCGTTCCAGTTCGCGCTCGGGCATCTGCCCGTGGGCCACGGCGATGCGCGCTTCGGGTAGGAGTTCTTCGAGCCGCTGGCGCCGGTTTTGGATCGTCTCTACCTCGTTGTGCAGAAAGTAGACCTGCCCGCCGCGCTTCAACTCGCGCAGCACCGCCTCGCGGATGGTGCCGTTGGACTCGCCGCGCACGAAGGTCTTGATCGCCAGGCGGCGCTGCGGCGCGGTGGCGATGACGCTCAAGTCGCGCAGGCCTTCGAGCGCCATGCCCAGGGTGCGCGGGATCGGCGTGGCGGTGAGCGTGAGTACATCGACCTCGGCGCGCAGCGCCTTCATCGCTTCCTTGTGGCGCACGCCGAAGCGGTGTTCCTCGTCGATGATCAGGAGGCCCAGGTTGGCAAACTTCGTGTCCTGGCTCAGGAGTTTGTGCGTCCCGATCACGATGTCGATGGTGCCGTCGGCCAGGCCCGCGAGTGCCGCCTTGATCTCCTTGGCCGAGCGAAAGCGGCTCATCTCGGCCACCTTGACCGGCCACTTGGCGAAGCGGTCTGAAATGTTCGCGTAGTGCTGCTCGGCCAGCAGCGTGGTCGGCGCGAGCAGGGCGACCTGCTTGCCGCCGGTCACGGCCACGAAGGCGGCGCGCAGGGCCACTTCGGTCTTGCCGAAGCCGACGTCGCCGCACACCAGCCGGTCCATCGGCCGCGGCGAGACCATGTCCTGGATCACGGCATGGATGGCGGCGCGCTGGTCGGGTGTTTCCTCGAAGCCGAAGCTGGCGGCGAAGGCCTCGTAGTCCTGCGGCGCGAAGCGGAAGGCGAAACCTTCGCGCGCGGCGCGGCGGGCGTAGAGGTTGAGCAGCTCGGCGGCGGTGTCGCGCACCTGCTCGGCGGCCTTGCGCTTGGCCTTGTCCCACTGGGCCGAGCCCAGGCGGTGCAGCGGCGCTTCTTCTGCGCTCACGCCGGTGTAGCGGCTGATGAGCTGCAGCTGCGCCACCGGCACATAGAGCGTGGCCTTGTCGGCGTACTCGAGATGCAGGAACTCGGTGTCGCCTTCGCCGAGGTCGATGTGGATCAGGCCCACGTATCGGCCGATACCGTGGTTGGCATGCACGACAGGGTCGCCGGGCTTGAGCTCGGACAGGTCCTTGATCAGCGCATCGACGTCGCTGGTCTGCTCCTGCTTGCGGCGGCGGCGCTGCGTAGGGGCGGCGTCGAAGAGCTCGGTCTCGGTGATGAGCTGGATCGCCGGCTCGCCCTCGCCGCGTTGCCAGTGGAAGCCAGCGGCCAGCGGTGCGACGGTGATGGCGTAGGGGTGGTCGCTGGCCTCGAAAGCGGCGAGCGACTCCACCGGAGGCGGCTCGAGTTTGTGATCGCGCAGCAACTCCAGCACGCTCTCGCGGCGGCCTTGGCTTTCGGCGACCAGCAGCACGCGAGTGCCGCTCTTGGCGGTGTTCTCGAGGTGCTGCTCGAGCTTGCGGAGAGGATCCTGGGTGGCGCGCTCGATGGCGAGGTCGGGCAGGGGGCGGGCCCATGCAGTGTCTTGCTCCCTCGCCCCCGAAAGGGGAGGGCGTTGGGGTGAGGGGGAGGCCGGCGAGTGCTCGACAACCGGACCGCGCAAGGACAACTGCGCAAGCTGATTGCACCGCGTGAAAAACTCCTCCGGCGGCAGATAGATCGCCGCCGGCGGCAGGAGCGGGCGCTCCGGGTCGTGCTGCAGAAAGCGATGCCGCTCCCGCGTCTCGGTCCAGAACTTCTGCAACGCCTCGTCTACCTCGCCATGCAGCACCACTTGCGCTTCGGCGCCGAAGTAGTCGAACACCGTCGCCGTCTCGTCGAAGAACAGCGGCAGGTAGAACTCGATGCCTGCCGTAGCGATGCCCGCGCCGATGTCCTTGTAGATGCGCGAGCGCGTCGGGTCGCCCTCGACCCGTTCGCGCCAGCGCGCGCGAAAGGCGGTGCGCGCAGCCTCGTCCATCGGAAACTCGCGCCCTGGGAGCAGCCGCACCTCGGGCACCGGGTACAGGCTGCGTTGGCTATCGGGATCGAAGGTGCGGATGGAATCGACTTCGTCATCGAACAGGTCAACACGGAAGGGCACGGGCGAGCCCATCGGGAACAAGTCGATCAGCCCGCCGCGCACCGCGTATTCGCCCGGCGAGACGACCTGGCTCACGTGCTGGTAGCCGGCCAGCGTGAGCTGCGCTTTCAGGCCGGCTTCATCGAGCTTTTGCTTCTGCGCGAACTGGAAGGTGTACGCGGCCAGAAAACCGGGCGGCGCCAGGCGCACGAGTGCGGTGGTGGCCGGCATGAGCACCACGTCCACCTCGCCCTGGCCCTGCGCATGAAGAACGCGCCACAGCGTGGCCAGCCGCTCGGAGATCAGATCCTGGTGCGGCGAAAAATTGTCGTAGGGCAGCGTCTCCCAGTCGGGGAAGACGGTAATGCGCAACTCCGGCGCGAAGAAGGCCAGCTCGTCCTGCAGCCGCTGGGTGTCGGCCGGCTCGGCGGTGACGATGGCAGTGAGCTGCCGAGCCGCCTTGCGGGCCTGCGCAAAGCGCGCGAGCAACAGCGCATCGGCCGAGCCGACGGGACGGGGCAGGGTGTAGCGCTTGCCGGGGGCGAGGGAAGGAAGCTGCATCGAAAAACGGGCAATGAAGAACGCTCGCGCGGGCGACCACGGAGCGTTGCGCGATTGTAGGCAGCCGCCTGCTTCCGCAGGGGCGACAGGCGTGGCACGCGATCCCGTTCGATGCGCGCCTTGGCTTGCAGCACGTTGCGCCAGCCTCGCGCGCCGTGGCGTTAGACTTGTACATGTTCTTGTCCGGAGCAGCGTCCATGCACAGCCCCAACATCCACGAGGTCCGAGAGAACCTGGCCGAGTACGTCGCCGCGGCCGAGCGCGGCGAGGAGGTGCTGATCTGCCGGCGCAACCAGCCGGTGGCCAAGCTGGTCGCACTGGGGCCGCAGCGCTCGAGCCGGCCGAGGCCGCTGGGCCGCGCGCCTGACGCCGGCGAACCGTTGCCGGATTGCTTTTTCGAGGCGCTGCCCGCGGAGTTGCTGGCTGCGCTGACCGGCACAGTGGGCGCGGTCGATCCGCTGGTCGCGGCCGGCTCCGTTGAATCGACACCGGCGGCCTCGCGCGCGAAGGCGCCTGCCGCCTGCGCGTCGCGCCGGCCAAGAGCGCGCCGATGAGGCTGCTGCTCGACACCTGCAGCTTTCTCTGGGCAGTTCGCGGCGATGCACTGTTTAGCGCCGAGGCGGCCGCCTTGTTCCGCGATCCGGCCAACGAGGTGTATCTCTCCGCCGTGTCGGCCTGGGAGATCGCGGTGAAGCACCAACTCGGCAAACTGCCGCTGGCCGAGCCGCCCTCGCGCTACGTGCCGCGCGAGCGCCAGCGCCACGGCATCGAGCCGCTGCCTCTGAGCGAGGCCGATACCTTGCTGCTTGACAGACTGCCCGCTGTGCACACCGATCCCTTCGACCGTCTGCTCGTCTGTCAGGCGGTCCAGCACGGCATGACCTTGCTCACGCCCGACCCGATGATTCACCGCTACCCGGTGCCCGTGGCATGGTGAGCGCAATGAACAAAGCCGGGTTCTCTTCAGCGTGCTGCTATGCATTGGTGCCATGCGCCGGTGCTGGCACTCGCGCCAGCGCCCACCAGCCCAAGCAGTACGTGCCTATCGCCGGACGCGCCGTGGTGGCGCACACCCTTGCCGCGCTCGACCGCGTGCGCCGCCTGACCGCCACGCTGGTCGTGCTGGCGCCACAGGACCAGCGCTTCGAGCTCGAGGTGCCGGGCTGGGGGCAAGACAATGCTCTTGAGGCGCATACGGCGAGCCGGTCGAGCGGCCCCGTCTTGAAAGCCGGAGTGCGCACCGCAGGCGACGTCCCTGGAGCGCAGCGCCAGTGGGCCGTGCGCTGCGGCGGCACCACGCGTGCCGCAAGCGTGGCGAACGGCCTGGCGACCTTGATCGAACGCGGCGCGCTGCCCGAGGACTGGGTGCTCGTCCACGATGCCGCACGCTGCCTGGTGCAGCCCGCCGACATCGAGCGCCTGATCGCCGCCTGCGAGTTCGACGCGGTCGGCGGCCTGCTTGCGCTGCCGCTGGCCGACACGCTCAAGCGCGAGGCCGTCGCAGTGCCGGATCCGACAAGCGGTGCGGGTGCGAGCCGCGCAGCGGCCACCCTTGATCGCCGCGGCCTGTGGCAGGCGCAGACGCCGCAGATGTTTCGCATCGGCCGCCTGCGCGAGGCGCTGTCCGCGGCCGGCGATCAGGTCACCGACGAGGCCAGCGCGATCGAGGCGCTGGGCGATGCGCCGCTGCTCGTGCCGGGCATGCTGGAAAATTTCAAACTCACCTGGCCGGCGGATTTCGCGCTGGCCGAACGCCTGTTGAGGACGCGCGCATGAACCCGATCGACATCCGCATCGGCGAGGGCTGGGACACCCACGCCCTGGTGCCCGGCCGCAAGCTCGTCCTCGGCGGCGTCGAGATCGCGCACAGCCACGGCCTGGCCGGGCATTCCGATGCCGACGCGCTGCTGCACGCCATCACCGACGCGCTGCTCGGCGCGGCGGCGCTGGGCGACATCGGCCGTCATTTCCCGGACACCGATGCGCGCTTCAGGGGCGCCGATTCGCGCGTGCTGCTGGCCGAGGCGCTTGCGCGCGTGCAGGCGGCCGGCTGGCACATCGGCAATCTCGACGCCACGATCGTCGCGCAGGCGCCGAAGATGGCGCCGCACATTCCTGCAATGGTCGAGTGCATCGCCGCAACGCTGGGCGTGGCGCCGGGTCAGGTCAACGTGAAGGCGAAGACGGCCGAGAAGATGGGGCCGGTGGGCCGCAGCGAATCCATCGAGGCACGCGCCGTGTGTCTGCTGGTGCGCGGGCCGGCGCTCACCTCAACCCTCTCCCAGGGGGAGAGGGCGTAAGTGCAGACCGTTATGGCGCCTTCTTCAGCCGGATGTGCGCCAGCAATCCGCCGTCGCTCGCATTGGCCAGCTCGAAGCTGCCCCCCATGCGCTGCACAGCCTTCTCCACGATCGCCAGTCCCAGCCCGGCGCCCGTCGCGGCCGTGCGCGCAGCGTCGCCGCGGAAGAAGGGCGTGGTGAGCTGCTTGAGCTTCTCGGGCGCCACGCCAGGCCCGTGGTCGCGCACGCTCAGCACCACCCACGGCCCCGTGCGGGCGTAGCTCACCTGCACCCAGGCCACGCCGGTGTCGTTGCTGCGGCCGTAGCGGCGCGCGTTCTCGAACAGGTTCGCGAGCACGCGGCCGAGTTCGGTATCGTCGGCCATGACCCTGGTGTCGATGGCCACGCGCGACTCGATGCGGATCTGCGTCGGGTCGCGGAAGGCCGCACTCTCGCGGTCGACGATGCTCGACAGATGCACCGGCACCAGCCTGACTTCGCCCGGCCGCGCGTAATCCATGAACTTGTCGATGATGGCGTCGAGCTGGTCGATGTCGGCCGCCATGTAGCGCTTGGCCTCCTCGTCCACCACGCTCATCTCGGTTTCCAGGCGCATGCGCGCCAGCGGTGTGCGCAGGTCGTGGCTGATGCCGGCCAGCATCACCGCACGGTCTTCCTCCACCTTGGCCAGCTCGCGCGCCATGCGGTTGAAGCCCATGTTGACTTCGCGAATCTCGCTGGTCATGGTGTGCTCGTCGAGGCGCGAGTCGTACTCGCCGTCGCGGATGCGGCTGGCGGCGAAGGAGAGCTGCTTGAGCGGCTGGTTGATCAGCCCGGCAATGGCCGCAGAGCCGAACACCGTGGCCAAAAGCGCGATGCTGGTCCACACGAAGTAGGTGCTGCTGGCCACCGGCGCCACGCGCTTCGGATCGGCCTGCAGCCAGTACCGGTCGGTCTCGATGTTGAAGCCCACCCACAGGCCCGGCACCTTGTTGACGCTGCTCGCCACCACCGTTTCGGGCCCGAGCCGTGTGCGCAACTCGTGGCCGACGGCACGGCTGAAGCGGTCGATTTCGAAGGGCTCGAAGCGGTCTTTCGCTTCGCGCGGCAGGATCTTCACGGCTTCCTGGTCGCTCATGTCCTTGACCAGGGTCACGCGGTTGATCGCATCGGAGTAGCGCAGGGCCGCGCGCGACAGGTTCACCAGGCTGGCGATCTGCTGCGCCGCCTGCACCGCTCGCGGCTCGAACTCGAGCGCCCGGAAGGTCTGCAGCCACGCAAAGATTCCGCCGCCGAGCAGCACCGCCAGCAGGATGAAGGTGCGCCAGAACAGGCTCAGCGCGATGCGCGGCAGCTGCAGCCGCGGGGTACTCGAGGGCCGAAGCGGACGGGTGGTCCCCCCGACGGTGCGCGAACCGCGGCGCCCGCGTTCATCGCGGGCGGCTCGCCCTGAAGCCCGAGTGCTGCCCGTTTCCGACTCAACCATGACCACGCAAGCTCAAACCCGGCCCATTCATCCACTCACGCGGTGCCGTCCGGCACGAACACATAGCCTACGCCCCACACCGTCTGGATGTAGCGCGGCTGGGCGGGGTCGGGCTCGATCATCTTGCGCAGGCGCGAGATCTGCACGTCCAGGCTGCGGTCAAAAGGTTCGAACTCGCGGCCGCGGGCCAGCTGTGCGAGCTTGTCGCGCGACAACGGCTGGCGCGGGTGGCGCACCAGCGCCTTGAGCATGGAGAACTCGCCGGTGGTCAGCGCCATCTGCTCGCCGTCCTTGGTCAGGCGGCGCAGTGCCAGATCGAACTCGAAGGGGCCGAAGCTGACCGTCTGCGCCTCCTTGGCCGGCGCGCCGGGGGCTTCGAGTTGCGGGCGGCGGCGCAGCACGGCATGGATGCGTGCCAGCAGCTCGCGCGGGTTGAAGGGCTTGGGAAGGTAGTCGTCGGCGCCGACCTCCAGGCCGACAATGCGGTCCACGTCCTCGACCTTGGCCGTCAGCATGATGATCGGCGTGGTGTCGTTATTGGCGCGCAGGCGCCGGCAGATCGACAGGCCATCCTCGCCGGGAAGCATGAGGTCGAGGACGATCAGGTCGATGGTGTCGCGCGTCATCACACGGTTCAGAGCCTTGGCATCCTCGGCCAGCAGTACCTCGAAGCCTTCTTGCGTCAGGTAGCGCCGCAACAGGTCGCGGATGCGGGCGTCGTCGTCGACCACGCATACGCGATCGGCCCGCTGGTGGTTGTTGGAGGCGTTCATCTAAACCTTTCCTGCATTTGTAACAACGGCATTGTGAGCAGCGGAAGAGGGGCAAAAAGAGCAGGATGACCCTCTGTTACAACTATTGCGCCAGCCTGTGGAAAGCGTCATGGATCGCTCTCGTTCCGGCCACGCGAGCCGCTTCTTCAACCGGGCAGGGACGTTCCGAAGCGTGGCCAACTGCAGGCCCGCCGATGATGTTTGCATTGCTCCGGCCAAGCTTGCATTGCATTGAGCGATGATCCTGCGCCGCTCGCTTGCGCGCCGCGGGCACTGGCCGCGGCGACGCCTCCGGATCGACTTTCTTGCTCGAAAGGCTCTCATGGACTTTCTTCGATTTCCGGCCCTTGCCCTGCTCGCGGCGACTGCTGCCGTGTGCGGCGCCGCCGCCGCCGCGGAGGCCACTCCCCGTGAGCACCTGCTCAACTTCAGCGCGAGCGCCCGCCTGGAGGTCGAGCAGGATCTGCTGGGCATCACGTTGGCCGTCACGCGCGAGGGCAGCAATGCGGCGGCCGTGCAGGCGCAGCTCAAGCAGGTGCTCGATGCGGCGCTCTCAGAGACCAGGCCGTCCGCAAAGGCGGGCGCCATGGAAGTGCGCACCGGCAATTTTTCGCTTTACCCGCGCCACGACAAGAACGGCCGCATCGACGGCTGGCAGGGCCGTGCCGAACTGGTGCTCGAGGGCAAGGACACGGAGCGCGTCGCTGCCGCCGCAGTCCGGCTGGCGGGCATGAACGTCACAAGCGTGGGCTACAGCCTTTCGCCCGAACTGACCGACAAGCACGAAGCCAGCGTCACCGCAGAGGCGATACGACAGTACCGCGCCCGCGCCACAGAGTTGGCCCGGCAGTTCGGCTACAGCGGCTACACGCTCGGCGAAGTGTCGGTGCACAGCAGCCAGCAGGACGGCAACCCGCGCCCGGTGATGTACCGCGCGCAGAAAGCCGACATGGCAATGGCTGAAGCGCCCGTGCCGACCGAGCCCGGCAAGGGCGTGATCAGCGCCACGGTGAGCGGGAGCGTGCGCTTGACGAACTGAAGCGTGCGCAAGGCAAGCGTTATCCCGCCCCCGACTTGGTTGTTTGCGGTACAGACAGGCAGAGTTCGCCGCTCTAAAGTTCACGTCAGACGGCGGTGTGGCGAACTTGCTTTTTCATCCACATCGGGCAGACCGGCAATGTCGTGCTGGCGCCGTCACCATATTTCACGCTTCAAGCGCAAAAGGGCCGGGTTCGTCACCCGGCCTTTTTGCGTTGTGCGGGCACATCGCTTGCCACTTAGGTGTCTACCCAGGCCGGCGCCGCTGCGAGCGCAACGCGCAAACCCGGCGGGTTGGTCATTCACTTAGGAGATAACCGATGAAGACGATTCGCACCAAACTCGTTACCACGACCGCAGCCGCCGCCTTGTTCGCGGCCTTCGGGATCGCGCAGGCCCAGACCGGCGTCGCCGACACCAATGCGCCGCCGGCAGGAACCGGCACAGGGGCTGGCGTGGGCACCACGGACAAAGGCGTCGGTCCCGGCGGCGGCGGCACGGGCACACCCACCCGAACCGACACGGGCGCTGCAGGTGGCGCGATGGACAACAGCAGCACCCCCTCTAGTAGCGGCGCCGGCAACATGGGCGCAGGCTCGGGCACTGCCGCTCCTGGAATGGGGACGGACACGAACGCGCCACCGGGAGGCACGGGCGGCGCCGGCACGGGTGTCGGCACCACGGACCGCGGCATCGGCCCGGGTGCGGGCGGCACCGGGACCGCGACCGGCGCTGGCGCAGGCAGCACCGGCGGTGGTACGCCCAGCGGCACGATGGACAGCGGCGCCACGTCTGTCGACGGCACGATGAACCGGGCGCCTCGCTCCGACCGCAACTGATAGGGAGCTCCCGGCACGCTGTGCGGAGCCGCCCCGGTGGCGGCCTGCCAGTACGCCAGGGATGACGGCACGTGGCTGATAGCGATCGCACGTGCCGTTCGCGTTGCAGTAGCGTTTCCACGGGGACAATGCCAGCCCCGGGTCCGTCCCCCCTGACCCTGGTGCTCGGCAGTTGCACACGAGGTGCACTGCTGCCGCTATCGATCTCCCCCACCGACTTCCTGTGCACGAAAACAAGCCACTGCATCGACAACAGGCCGCGTGGCGACTCAATGTTGCCCCGATGATGACTGGACGCTGTGTTCTGCATTCACGCGCGATTCAGAGGGGTCTGTAGCAGTTCTGTAGCACGAGGCTCAAAGCTGCTTGGAACCACCGCCCTCGGCCGGAACCGACGGCGCCGGGCCGGTTCCTGGCCGTTGACCCCAAGCTGCCATTCTTTCATCTGATAGACTCCAACCTATCAATTGGGAGCCAGTTCATGTACGCAGCCGCCGTCGAACCGAGCAAGATCGCCCAGGTGCTGGGCCTGCGCCGCAAGGTCACCTCCATCGAGCAATTGGATCAACAGGTCGAATCGGGCCTGCCCAAGGCCTCGCTCGGCGCCGTGGCGCGCCATGTGTATGGCACCTCACCCGATGCGGTGGCCCTGATGCAGCGGGTCATCCCGTCGGCCACGTTCCACCGGCGGGGCGAGGATCTGAAGCCGCAGGAAGGAGAGCGGGTGGAGCGTCTGGCGCGCGTGATCGCCACCGCAGAACATGTGTGGAACGACGTCGACGACGCGCGGACTTTCCTGTCCACCGGCCACGCCATGTTGGGCGGCAAGCGGCCGATCGAGGTGGCGCTGACGGAACTCGGTGCCCGTCGCGTCGAGAACCTGCTCTGGTCGCTGTTCCATGGCGTCGCCGCGTAAGGTTGCGGTCCGGGCGAGATCGAAAGCAGAGGCCGGCAAGCAGATCCAGGCCTGGCAGGCGTGGCGCATTGCCGATGGGCGCTTCGACCCGTTCAGTGCCGTCGGTGCATCGCTGGTAGGTGGCCGCTGGAATTCGCCAGTGCTCGGTGTCATCTATGCCAGCCGCTCCTATGCTGGTGCGATGCTCGAATGCTTGGCCCACGCCGGCATCGGTCGGGTGCCGCGCACCCATGTAGCAGTCGAGATCGCCATCGCAGAGGCGGTCGCCGTCGAGCGGCGCGACGAGAGCGGTTTGCCCGCTGGTTGGGACCATGCGGATCTGCGGGTCGCCAAGGCCTTTGGCGACGCCTGGATCCGGGAGCGGAGAACAGCAGTGCTGGTCGTTCCCTCGGTCGTGGCACGCAGGGAAGGGAACGTCCTCATCAACCCACAGCATCCCGACTTCACAGGCATTGTTGCCAGCAAACCGGAGTCGGTAGTCTGGGATGCTCGGCTCTTCGCACCGCACGGAGTTCTGGGCTCATCGTTGAAGGGGTAGGGCGCTTGAGACAGAGCTGAGACGCTGCCCAGAGTTCATCACTTGCCTTGCCATGAAGCCGCTCTTCGTGGCGGGCTCTTGACGGCGACAAGCCGTCGCTCACGACCGTCCGGTTCAGACGCCTGGATCAGCGCCTCGCATTTGCTTCTGGATTTCGAACAAATCGCTGACACTTTGATATGCGCGCCAGGAAGTTGCGCCCTTAAGGGCAATAGCGGCACGCCGCTCGGTTTGAGACCGTGAAGTACCACAGTCTCGATGAAAGTTACCAGTCGCGGCTCATGGAAAACTTGCTCAAAGCTAGTGCAGTGCGCCGCTCTGTTCTGTACTTATCCAACGATGGCGGCAAGTGCCGTCTTGGCGCGCGTGACCTTGGCCAGGATGTCGGACGCGCGTGCGGTCCAGATGAACGGCTTGGGATCGATG
>NZ_JACDCU010000022.1 GCF_013817365.1 Methylibium sp.
ATACCAACACTGGCCGAAGGTCAGCAACGGGCCGGTTGCCGACCCATGCGGAGCTGGACTCGATCGCAGTATTCCTGGCCGATCGAATGCACCTTGGTATGAGCGCGTCGATTCGCCCGCGCAAAGCGCACGACTCCCGTCAAGAGAGCCTTCGCCCGCTCTGGTGAATCTTCAGTGCCGCAGCCACGATCGGCTTCGCCCACTCGGGCGTGAGCGACAGGTCGGGCGGACCGATGATCCGTGCGCGTTCCATGTGCAGCAGTTCCAGCGGCGATGGGGTCAGTCCGGCGGCGGGGTCTGCCGCTGCACTGTTGTCGTACATGCGCAGCGCCGTGAGTGCCGGCAACAGCTGGATCAGATTCAGCCGGCTGTGTTCGAAGCGGCGCCGGATGTCGGCCTCGGGAATATCGTGCCCGCCCCCGCGCACCCGGCTGCGGACGCGCTCGATGTGCAACTCCGGGCTGGCCAGGCCCGCGTACCAGACGCGGACCTCGAGGCCTTCCGAAGCCGCCTGCCCAAGCAGGCGCGGGAGGGTGTTGGCGCCCAGGGTGGTTTCCAACGCGAAGTCCAGGCGATCTGCGATCGCCCGCTCCAGCAGCCGCTTGCCCTGCTGCCACGCGACGGCGTTGGCTTGCTCCTGACTCAGCCTATGACTGGCAGAAAGTAGCTCGCGTGCGGCTTCGTCCGGGTTGTAGTACTCGCCGCCGAAGGAGCGGAAGGCAGCCCCTGCGATGCTGCTCTTGCCCGCGCCGTTGACGCCCGCCAGAACGTACAAGCGCGCGGCCAGCGCCTTCTTGGCCAAGTGCGTGCGCCGTGGACCGCTCAGCGTCGCTGCTTGGCCGCCTTCACCGCTGCACGACCCAGCTGCACCGGCGAAGCATCGAAGGCGGCTGCCATGCCCGCCTTCGACTTCGGCGTCTGCATCTGCTCGAGCAGCCCGTCGAACTGCAGCGTCAGGTCATCGAGCGCGGGGGAACGCGCCTGAACCAGCGACTCGAACTCGGCATACGACAGCAGCACGGCCTTCGGCGCGTCGTGCTTGGTGATCGCCACCGCGCCGCCCAGGGCCGCTTGCTCGAAGATCGCGCCGAACTCGTTCTTGAAGCGGCTGGCGGCCACGGTCGGCAGATCGACCAGCTCGCCTTGGCGGTTCCGGAAAGTCATCGCGCGCATGCAGAGCCTTTCGAACAAGAAAGGCCATTGTAGACATTCGGGCCTTTAAGGCCAATTTGACGCAAACGTAGAAACGGCGAAAAAGGCGCAAACGCCGCCGCTTCACTGTCACGGCAGTTCGACGCCCAGCTCCGTGGCCAGCCGGTGCAGTTGGGCGCGAAGGAGCGCGATTTCGTTGCGCAGGTAGATCTGGTTGGCCTTCAGCGACGCAATTTCCGCGGCAGTGACCGCTTCGGCGGGCAAGGCCACTGACGCGTCCGCTGCGCCGGCCGGCACCACGGGCCCGCTCAGCAGCTGCGCCCAGCGGGCCTCGCGTGCACCTGCGCCGCGCGCGAGCTTCGCCACCAATGGGCCGCCGCGCTCCGCAGGCCGCGCGGCCAGCTCGTCGAGGAAAGCCTCGACCGAGGACACGTCGGCAAAGCGGTGCAGCCGGTCGGTGGCAGCGCGCAACTCGGCAGCGGTCTGCGGCCCGCGCAGAAAGAGCACCGCCAGGATGGCCAGCGATTGGGAAGGCACGCGCAGCACGCGCGCCAGGTTGTGCTCGTATCGCATCACGCGGTTGCCGCTGGACTCGATCACCAGGTCCAGCGACTTCAGCTCGTCGAGCGCGGCCAGCACCTCGGCCTCGCCCGCGTTCATCACCGGATCGCGGGCGGTCTTCTGGTTGCAGCCGAGCACCAGCGTATTGAGCGACAACGGATAGCTGTCCGCCACGGTGTGCTGCTTCTCGACGAGCACGCCGAGGATGCGCAGTTCGAGCGGAGCCAGCGGTCGCACGGGCGATTCACACGCCGAAGCCGTCGTCGGCGGCCAGCACCGCGCCGTTGATGAAGTGGCTCTCGTTGGCGCACAGCATCAGCAGCGCCGTGTCCAGGTCCTGCGGTCGGCCGATGCGCTTGCGCGGGAGCATGTCGATCAGCTTGCGGCCGGCGTCGGTGCTCCAGTGGTGATGGTTGATCTCGGTGTCGATGTAGCCCGGGCAGATGGCGTTGACGTTGATGCCGTAGCGGCCCCACTCGAGCGCCATCGCGCGCGTCATGTGCACCACCGCCGCCTTGCTCATGCAGTACACGCCGATCTGCCCCAGCACCTTGAGCCCGGCCATCGAGGCGATGTTGACGATGCGCCCGCCCGTGAAGGTGCCCGGTGCGGAACCCTGGGCGCGGGCGATCATGCGCTTGCCCACTTCCTGCGCCACGAAGAACGCGCCGCGCGTGTTGGTGTCCATCACGTAGTCGTAATCCTCTGGCGACACGTCGAGCAGCTTTTGTGTCGTGCTCACGCCGGAGTTGTTGACCAGGATGTCGATTGCGCCCACCTCGGTCTCGGCATGGGCGACCGCCGAACACACGCTCTCGTGCTCGGTCACGTCCAGGCCCACCACGTGCGCGTCGCCGCCCTGTCCTTCGATCTCGGCGCGCAAGGTCTTGAGCCGCTCGATCCGTCTTCCGGCCAGCACCACCGCCGCCCCGGCGTGTGCGAGCGTGCGCGCGAACTGCGCACCGAGGCCGCTGGAAGCGCCGGTGACAAGGGCGACGCGGCCGGACAGGTCGATGCTGTAGCTCATGAGTTTTCCTGGGCACTGAGAGGGTTCAGGCATCCAAGATAGCACGCGTTCGAGACGCCGGAAGGCGGCGCGAACGAGCGCTGGCACACGGAAACACCGCACTGCTGCATCCGAACCGCGACTCGCGCCGTATTGCCCTTCGATGCCCAAGCGCCGAGTCCGGCGGACATCGAACCCGAGCCCCAACAAGGAGACATCCATGCAACACACGATTCTTCCGAGCCGCTTCGCCCGGGCCGGCCTCGCTGCCGCCCTGCTGGCCGCCGGCCTCACTGGCAACGCACTGGCTTCGAGCCACCGCGAGGCGCCGTCGATCACCGGCACGCCCAAGGTCGACGCGACCGATTTCTACATGTTCCGCAGCTACGAGGCCGACCGCAGCGGCTATGTGACGCTGATCGCCAACTACCTGCCGCTGCAGGATCCGTACGGCGGCCCGAACTACTTCAAGATGGATCCGAACGCGCTGTACGAGATCCACGTCGACAACGACGGCGACGCTGAGGAAGAAATCACCTTCCAGTTCCGCTTCACCAACACGCTCAAGGACATCAAGGTGCCGGCGCTCGGCACCGAGGTCTCGATCCCACTCACCCAGGTCGGCGCCATCAGTGCAGTCAACGATCCGAACTCGAACGTGCGCGAGACCTTCACGCTCGACGTGGTGCGCGGCGACCGCCGCACCGGCGACAAGAGCTCGATCATGAACGGCGGCTCGGCCACCTTCGACAAGCCGGTCGACAACATCGGCAAGAAGACCATCGCCGACTACGCTGCCTATGCGGCCAAGCACGTCTACACCGTCAACCTTCCCGGCTGCTCGATGCCCGCCAAGGTCTTCGTCGGCCAGCGCAAGGACCCGTTCGCCGTGAACCTGGGCACCATCTTCGACCTGGTCAACGCGCCGGTCGGCCTGATCACCGACCCGGCGCAGATCAACGCCGCCGGCCCCGGCGACCTGGACGACAAGAACGTCACCACGCTGTCGCTCGAAGTGCACCGTGATTGCCTCACCACCACGGCCGGCGCCGCCGCAGACAATCCCGCGGCCGTCATTGGCGGCTGGACCTCGGCCAGCCTGCGCCAGGGCCGCCTGCTGTCGGGCTCGCCGAAGAACACCGCGCTGGAGAACGCGTCGCTCAACGCCGGCCCGTGGACACAGGTCTCGCGCCTGGGCATGCCCCTGGTCAACGAAGTGGTCATCGGCCTGAAGGACAAGGACCGTTTCAACGCGTCCGAGCCCAGCGGCGACGGCCAGTTCGCCGGCTATGTCACCAACCCGACGCTGCCAGTGCTGCTCGATGCCGTGCTGAGCCTGGGCGGTGCCGCGCCGACCAACGCCGGTCGCGTCGATCTGCAGACGGTGTTCCTCACCGGCATCGCCGGCGTGAACCAGATGGCCAAGGTGACCGCCTCGGAAATGCTGCGCCTGAACACCGCGATCGAGCCGGTGGCGTTCGCCAGCCAGAACCGGCTGGGCATCGTCGGCAACATCCTCGCCGCGGGCAGCGACAACGCGGGCTTTCCGAACGGCCGCCGGCCGAAGGACGACATCGTCGACATCTCGCTGATCGCGGTGATGGGCGGGCTGTGCATGGCCAACGGCGACGCGAACGCGCTGGGCTTCGGCGCCGAGTGCAAGCCCTCGGCCGTGCCGCTGGGCGCCACTGCCTTCCAGCTGCACGACGCCGTCGACCAGGCCGCCGCGGCTGCATCGTTGTCGACGAGCTTCCCGTACCTCGCCACGCCGATCGGCGGGGCGAACTGATCCCAAGGAGCCTTCCATGACGATTTCACGCATCCAAGGCGCCCTCCTCGCCGCAGTCGCCAGCCTCGCGCTGGCCGCCTGCGGCGGCGGCGGGGGCAGCGACCGGGACGACACGCCGGCCGGTGGCCCGGACGCACCGCCCGCCAGCGCCGGCGCAAGCAATGAAGGCTTTCTCGCCTTCATCGCCTCGCTGGCGAACGGCATGTTCGATCGTTCCGAGCCCTACGACCTGAGCATGTTCGACGCACCGACCAGCGACGAAACCGCGCCGCCGATCGCCACGTCGATCGACCGTTAAGCCGCGGCGTTCCGACGCCCGGCTTCGCCGCCCGCCACCGCGCTGCCCTCGGGCATTCGCAACGGCGGGCGGTTCTCATTGCGGCCTCCTACACTTTGCAGCCATGACCTCCCTCCGTTTCATCGGCGCGCTCGCATGCGCCGGCCTCTTCGGCATGAGTGCGCTCGCCGCGCAGGCCGAGCCCCTGCGCCCGGCCAGCGACGACGAGATCGTCGAGACCCTGCCCACGCTCGGCGGCTTCGCTCGCGAACAGCGCGAGATGCGACGCAAGCTCGCGCAGCAGCCGCGCGATGCGGCCACTGCGCTGGCGCTGTCGAGAAGCACCTTGGCGCGAGCGCGCATCGAAGGCGACGCGCGGCTGGCCGGCCAGGCGCTGGGCGTGCTGGGTGCCTGGGAGGGCGATGCCGATGCGCCGGTCGAGATCCGCCTGCAGCGCGCCACCTTGCGCCAGCATCTGCACGAGTTCGACGCTGCGGTGCAGGAACTGCAAGCCGTGCTGCGCACAGCGCCGCGCCATCCGCAGGCGCTGCTCACGCTGGCCACCATTCACCGTGTGCAGGGCCGCTACGCCGAGTCCGACGCCGCCTGCGAGCAACTCAACGCGGCCGGCCAACCGCTCTATGCGCGCGCCTGCCTGGCCGAGAACCAGGCGCTGCGCGGCGACATCGCCGCCGCGCGCAGCGAGTTCGAGGCGCTTCTGAAGGCCCAGCCCAGCAACGCTGGCTGGACGAGCTGGATCCGCACCAGCCTCGGCGAGCTGGAACAACGCGCGGGCCGCACCGACGCCGCCGTGGCCCAGTTGCGTGCGGCGCAGCAGGCCGACGCCGACCCCTACAGTCGGATGGCGCTGGCCGACGTGCTCATCGAGGCCGAGCGCTGGCCCGAAGCGCAGGCGCTGCTGGTCGACGCCGGCGACAGCGAGGCCGCGCTGCTGCGCCGCGCCATCGTCGAGCGCGCCTTGCGCAGCGACGCGGCGAGCAAGTTGCAGCACGCCCTGGCCGCGCGTTACACGCAGGCCGCCCTGCGGCCCGAAGCGGCCGCCGTGCATGCGCGCGAGCGGGCCCGCTTTGCGCTCGAAGTCGAGGGCGAACCCGAGCGCGCAGTCGCGCTGGCGCGCGCCAATCTTCAGACCCAGCGCGAGGCCATCGACCTCGTGGTGATGCACCGCGCAGCCCGTGCCGCGGGCGATGCGGCCGCGCAAGCCGAAGTCACCGCGCTGGCCGAGCGCATCGGCCTGCACGATGCACGGATGGGCGCGAAAGGAAGCACGTCATGAGAAGCTTCGTGTCGCACCTTGCATGGCGCGCACGCTGCGCCGCGCTGCTGGCGCTGCTCGCCGCCGCACCGGCCGCCCTTGCCCACCAGGCCAGCGACGCCTACCTGCGCGCCGCCGCCGGCGACAAGGGCCAACTCGTCCTCCAGGCCGACGTGGCGCTGCGGGACCTCGACGTCGCGCTCACGCTGGACGCCGACGCCGACGGCCGGCTGAGCTGGGGCGAGGTGCGCCGCCGCGAGGCCGAGATCGCCGACCACGTGGCCGCGCACCTGCAGCTCGAGCCGGCCCGCTGCGCCCTGCAGCCCGATGCCGCGCAACCCCTCGCGCTCGACCGCAAGGCCGACGGCGTGTATGCCGTGCTGCACTACACCAGCGACTGCACCGCGGCGAGCGCGCCGTCCCTGGCCTACGGCCTGTTCCGCGACATCGATCCCACGCACCGCGGCCTGCTGCAGGTGCTGGGTGCCGACGACCAACCGATCGCCGGGCTGCGCAGCCTGGCGCCGGGAGGCGCACCCGTGCGCCTGGCCTTCACGCCGGATGCCGGTGCGGCAAGTCCGTCGAAGCCGGCAAACAGGGTGATCGCGGACGCCCGGCGCACGCTGCCGGAGATCGCGGCAGCGCCCGCACCGTCCCCGCGCGACCCGCCTGCGGCTGAGGAGCCGCCGACCGGCGGCTTCTTCGGCGAAGGCCTGCACCACATCCTGATCGGTGCCGACCACGTGCTCTTCCTGATCTGCCTGCTGCTGCCCCTGGCCCTGGGCCGCGACGCGCAGGGCGGTGTGGCGACGGGCCGTGCGCTGTGGCTGCCTCTCGTGGCGCTGGTAACGGCCTTCACCGTGGCGCACTCCATCACGCTGGGCCTGGCCGCCTGGCGCGTGCTGGCTGTGCCGCCGAGCGTGATCGAGCCGCTCATTGCGCTGACCATCGCCATCGCCGCAGCCGACAACCTGTGGCCCGTGCTCGGGCGGCGGCGCGTGCTCGCGGCCTTCGCGTTCGGCTTGATCCACGGCTTTGGCTTCGCCGGTCCCTTGATCGAGCTCGACTTGCCGCCGCTGACCATGGCCGGGGCGCTGCTGCTGTTCAACCTGGGTGTGGAAGCCGGTCAGCTGATGGTCGTTGCGCTGGCCGTCCTGCTGCTGGCCCCCTTGCGGGGGCGCCCCGCCGCGCAGGGATGGATGCGCGGCGGCTCCATTGCGGCCGGCCTGCTGGCGCTGGTGTGGCTGGGCGAGCGACTGTTCGACGTGAAGGTTCTTCCGGTGTAGTCGGGGCCGCTTCCTTCCCTTCTGGGGAGAGGTGGCGCGGCTTCGGCGAAAGACGCGCTGCGGGTATTGAGAAGCGCGTAGCATCAACCGTATCGCCAGAGCCTTGGCAACCTCGGGGGGTGGGGCGACGTACCGTTGCCCCTTGCCGTCGAACCGCGAGGAACGCGTTGCAGTGTCAACCGGCAGCCACCATCGACAGGAAGTGATACGCAGCGCCCTGCTGCGTGTGGCCGGAGCATGCCCCGATGCGCAAGCGTTGGCCCATGCCTCGGTCGCGACCTGGCAGCGCGTGGCCTCGCAGTTGGTGCCGGTCGTCGGCGACGGCGGCGTCGAAGCGCTCTACACCCGCAGCCTGAGCCTGCAGCGCATTGCCCGACCTGAGATGGATTGGGAGGCGCAGCCCCTTTCGGAGCCGGCGCCTTTCATCGCCGTCAAGCTGAGCCTGGAACGCCGCGAGGCGGCCGAAGCCTTGGAGGCCAGCGTTTCGCTCCTCGACACCTTCACCACATTGCTTAGCAACTTGATCGGCGATGGTCTGACAGACCGCCTGCTGAACGCTGTCTGGGCCGACAGGCGCACCGATGAGCCCGCACAGGAGAACAAGACATGACTGAAAAAGTGACCATCCGGTGCCTGCCGACCGGCGTGCCGGGCCTCGACGAACTGCTCGGCGGCGGCATTCCCGAGTACTCCTTCAACCTCATCGCCGGCTCGCCCGGCTGCGGCAAGACGACGCTGGCGCACCAGATGATGTTCGGCCTGGCCACCCTTGAGCGGAAAGCCATCTACTTCACCGTGCTGGGCGAGCCGCCGCTCAAGATGCTGCGTTACCAGCAGCAGTTCAGCTTCTTCGATTTCGAGCGCATCAACGCCTCGGTCCACTTCGTCAACATGGCCGAAGAGGCGATGAGCGGCAAGTTCGACGTCGTGCTGGCCCGCATCGTCGCCGAGGTCGAGGCTTCCTCGCCGGCGCTGGTGTTCGTCGATTCCTTCCGTTCCGTCAACGAGGCGGCGAAAGACAACCCCAAGCAGACCTCCAGCCTGCAGCAGCTCGTGCAAAAGCTCGGCATGCGGCTGACCGGCTGGCAGACCACCTCCTTCCTGATCGGCGAGTATTCGCTGGCCGAGAGCGACACCAACCCGGTCTTCACCGTGGCCGACGGCCTGCTGTGGCTGACGCAAAGCGTGCACCGCAACTCCATGGTGCGCAAATTGCAAGTCATGAAGATGCGCGGCAGGGCGCAGATCCCCGGCCTGCACACCTTTCGCATCAGCGACGAAGGCATCCGGGTGTTCCCGCGCGTCATCCTCGGCGGCGGCGAGTCGACCGATACGCCGCCGGGCGAGAGCCGGCTCTCCATGGGCGTGCCGCTGCTCGACGAGATGCTCGGCGGCGGCCTGCCTTCTGGCTATTCGATGCTCATCGCCGGGCCGGCCGGCTCGGGCAAAACCATCCTCACGACCAGCTTCCTGATGGAGGGCGCGCGGGTCGGCGAGAACGGTGTCATCGCGTCTTTCGAGAAGCGGCCGCGTCAGTCGCATAGCCGCAAGCTCGACGAGTTGGTCGAAGCCGGGCAGCTCGCCATCATCGACACGCGCGCCCTCGACCTGTCGATCGACGAGACCCTTTACGAGCTCACGGTCCAGATCGAGCGCCTGAAAGCCAAGCGGGTGGTGATCGATTCGCTCTCCGGCTTCGAGCTGGCGCTGGCGCCGACATTCCGCGAAGACTTCCGCGAGTCGCTATACCGCATGGTCTCGGTGCTCACCGGCATGGGCGTGACGGTGCTCATGACCTCGGAGATGGAAGACCGCTACAACGACCTGCGCTTTTCGCCCTACGGCAACGCCTTTCTCACCGACGCGATCATCATGCTGCGCTACGTCGAAATTGGGAGCCGCCTCGAGCGCGTGATGGCGGTCGTGAAGGTGCGCGCCAGCATGCACAGCAGGGAGCTTCGGCGGTTCGAGATCGACAAGGACGGGATCGTCATCGGCGACGCTATGCCCGGCTACGAGGGCCTGCTGTCGGGTCAACCGAAACTCCAAGAGCGAGACAGCGGGCCATGAATTCGGACTCGCGTCGCGAAATCGCGGAGGGTGCCCTGCACGCCCGCGGCGAGGCCTTGCGCGTGCGTGAGGAGAGCATGAAGTTGCGCGAGACCACGGCCGATGCCGGCGAGGCACTGGCGCAAACGCTCACTGATCGGCTTGTCGAGAGCGCACTGCAAACCCGCGAGGCCAACGAACGTCTGGTCATCGCCTCGATGCGCTCGCAGGCCCTGACCGAAGCCGCCGAGCAGGCCAACGCGCTCAAGGACGATTTCCTGGCGATGCTTTCGCACGAGCTGCGCAATCCGCTCGCGCCGATCCGCAACGCGGCCGCGATCCTGGACCACATCTCGCACGCCGAGCCGCGGCTGCCCTGGATTCACGGCGTGATCGAGCGCCAGGTAGAGCAGATGACGCGGCTGCTCGACGACCTGCTCGATGTGACCCGCCTGCGCAGCGGCAAGATCGTGTTGCTCAAGCGCTCGGTGCTTGCGCGCGAGTTCATCGAGCAGGCCATCGAAACCTGCCGCCCGCTGGCAGAATCGCGCGCGCAGCAGCTCACGGTGGAGTTTCCGGCGGAGCTGATCTACGTCGACGGCGACCCGGTTCGGCTGACCCAGGTGTTCGCCAATCTGCTGAACAACGCGGTCAAGTACACCGGCACGGGCGGCGCGATCACCGTGCGCGTGCAGGTCTGCGAGCAGGCGCTGGTCGTGCGAGTGCAGGACAACGGCAGAGGCCTGTCGCCCGAATCGCTGAGCCGCGTGTTCGAGCTGTTCATGCAGGAGGACCGCTCGCTGGCCCATGCCCAGGGCGGCCTGGGCATCGGCCTGACGGTGGTGCGCCGGCTGGTGGAGCTGCACGGCGGCACGGTTGAGGCAGCGAGTGCCGGGCTGAACCACGGCAGCGAATTCATGGTGACGCTGCCGCTGGTGCAGCCGCCTGCGCCGGCTCCGGCGGAGATGCCCGCCCCCCCCGCGCCGCCGCAGGCCCTGCGCATCGTCGTGATCGAAGACAACGTCGACGCCAACGACAGCCTGAGTGCCCTGCTGACGCTGGTCGGCCATGACGTGAGGTCGGCCTACGACGGCATCTCGGGCATCGCCCTCGTCCGCGCGAGCCGGCCGCAGGTCGTGCTGTGCGACATCGGCCTGCCGGGCATGGACGGCCTGGCGGTGGCGGCGCAGCTGCGCGAAGAATTGCAGGGAGCGCTGCCGGTGATGGTCGCACTCACCGGCTACGGACAGGCGGAAGATCGCGCGCGCTCGATCGCCGCGGGCTTCGGCCTGCATCTCACCAAACCGGTCAATCCGGAGTCGCTGCTCGCACTCATCGATCGGCAAGTCGAGCGCCTGGCCGGCGCTTTGCACTGACGCGTCGGCTCGACGGCGCTGCGGGGCCCGGCATACGCCGCAACCCGGAAAGAAATTCGGTCACCGGCTCACCGCCACACGGTATGCACCAGCCGGTTGGCGACGATGTCGCGAATCTCCCGCCAGACGGCGCGTGTGGCCAGGGTGCCCGGATGGTGGCTCGACGTTGCCAGCGACAAGGTGCGCGGCACGGAGGGCTTGACCAGGCGCACCGCGCTCATCGCGCCCTGCGCCAATTGCTCCTGCACCAACTGGTGCGGCAGCACGGTGTACAGGCCCCCCTGCACCACAAGGTCCTTCATCGTGAGCAGTGAATCGGCCTCGGCCGCCACGCGCAGCTGCACGCCGGTGCGCCGGCAGACCTGATCGAGCGCCACGCGCAGTCCATTGGGCTTGGAGGCCAGCACGAGGGGCAGATCGGCCAGCGACTTGAAAGCGAGTTCGCGCGTGTGCCTGCCGAAAGCCGTGGGCGGCCCGACGACCAGGCTTTCCACCGTGCACAGCCGCTCTTCCCCGTGGTGATGCAGCCGACCGTAGCGGTTGATCACGGCCAGATCGAGATCGCCGCGCGTGAGCGGCTCCTCGAGCGCGTTGCCGAAGCCTTCGACGAAATGAAGACGCACGCGCGGGAAGCGCTCGGCGACGCGTTGGTAGAGCAAACCGACCAGGGGCCAGATGGCCGCCGGAACGACGCCGATGCGCACCGGACCATTGGGTTGGTCGCCCAACTCCCCGGCCTCGATCGCGGCGCGTTGCATCTCGGCCAGCGCCGAGTGCAGGCGCGGGGCCAGGAGCCGGCCCGCGGGCGTCAGAGCCACGCCACGGCCAGTGCGCTCGAAGAGGCCATAGCCCAACTCGGTCTCCAGCGCCTTGATGTGGCGGCTGACGACGGACTGCGCCACCTCCAGCTGCGCTGACGCGCGCGAGATGTTGCCGGCCTCGGCGACAGCCAGGAACGCTTCGATGCGGCGCAGGTTCACGGCTCTCCTCGTATGCCTGAAAAGCATATCTGAAATGTCCTGGCATATCTTTTCGGCAAGTCACCACGGCTCCTACATTGCAGCTTCTCCCTGCCACGCTTTCGCAACACGACCTCATGCAAACGTCCCCGATCGATCGCCTGGCCGCCGCGCGTGCGACTCTGCTGAAGCGCCTGCTCCCGGCCGGCGTGCCGCTGCTCTGGTGCCCGCTGCTGACCCACTACACCGCCGAGGGCGCCCTCGACACCGCACGGGCAAGCCGCCACCTCGCCTTCCTGCAAGATTCGGTGAAGGGCTACCTCGTGCCCGGCTCCACCGGCGACGGCTGGCAGCTCGACGACGCGCAGGTGCGCGAGTTGCTCGAGTTCACGCTCGACCAGGCCCGCGAGCGCAAGTTCAGCGTGCTCATCGGCGTGCTGGCCACCCGCACCGAGGACGTGCTGCGCAAGCTCGAAGACACCATGGCGTGGCTGCGCCGCAGGACCAACGCAACGAGCGACGAGGACTGCCTGCGCCAGTCGTCGGTCTGCGGCTTCACGGTGTGCCCGCCGAAGGGCCGCGAGCTCACGCAGGCGCAGATTCACGACGCGCTCGATCGCGTGCTGGCGACCGGCCTGCCGATCTCGCTGTACCAGTTGCCGCAGATCACCGAGAACGAGATGTCCGCAAACACGGTGGAGGAGCTGGCGCGCAATCACGCGAACTTCCTGCTGCTCAAGGACACCAGCGGCGAAGACCGCGTGGCCGCGGCCGGCTTTCGCGAAGCCTTCCTGGTGCGCGGCGCCGAAGGCGGCTATGCCCGGCACCTCTCGCTCGGCGGCGGCGCCTACGACGGCCTGTTGCTGAGCACAGCGAACTGCTTCGGGCCGCAATACGCCGAGATGATCGAACACCTGCGGCAAGACCGCACGGCGGCGCAGGCGATCTCCGATCGCATCGAGCGCGTGGCCGACGAGGTCTTCGCCGCCGCGGCGAAGCTGCCTTACGGCAACGCCTTCACCAACGCCAACAAGGCCCTCGACCACTTCATGGCGCACGGCCCGCAGGCGCGTGAGATTGCCGGCCCGCGACTGCACTCGGGACACCGCCTGCCCGACGAGCTGATCGATCCGGCCGGCAACGCGCTCGACCGCCACGGCCTGATGCCGGCCCGGGGCTATCTCGACAACTGACGGCCGCCGCCCCCAACGCCCTCCCGCTCCCACCACCCTTTCTCGCATCGAATTCCAGGACTCACGCATGCCCCAGACTCCTTCCGCGACCGACCGTGCATTGCGCATCCGCGAGGTCAAGGCTTTCCCGATCTCCTTCCCCATCGCCCCTGAAAACAGTGTCGCCCTGGGCATGGGCCGCGCCGTCAAGAAGGACGCCGTGGTCGTCAAGGTCACCACCGAAAGCGGCCTGGTCGGCTGGGGCGAGGCGCATCACGGCAAGGCGCACACCGCCGTGGCGCAGCTCATCAACACCACCCTGCGCCAGCTCGTCGTCGGCATGGACGCCAGCGACGTGGTCGGCGTGTGGGACCGCATCTACTGGAAGCAGCTCGCCAGCCATGGCGTGGGTGCCGGCTGCGCGATGGCGATGAGCGGCATCGACCTGGCGCTGTGGGACATCCGCGGCAAGGCGGTGGGCTGGCCGCTGTACAAGCTGCTCGGCGGCTCGGCGCGGCCGGTGCCGGCGTACGCGGGTGGCGTCTCGCTGGGCTTCCAGGATCCATCGGCCCTGATCGACGAAGCGCGCCCGCATGTGGAGGCGGGCTACAAGGCGGTCAAGCTGCGGGTGGGCGACACGCCGGCGCGCGATCTGCAGCGAGTGAAGGCGGTGCGCGAGGCGCTGGGCGACGACATCGCGATCCTGGTCGACGCCAACACCGGCTACGACGTGAACGACGCGCGTCAGGTCATGCCGGGCTTCGATGCGCTCGGCGTCGGCTGGCTGGAGGAGCCGTTCGCTGCGCACGACATCCGCAGCTACAAGCTGGCCCGCGGATTCGGCCGCGTGCCCCTTGCCGCAGGCGAGAACCACTTCACCCGCTTCGAGTTCAACCGGGTGATCGAGGACGGCGACATCACGATCCTGCAGCCCGACCTCTCCAAGGCCGGCGGCGTCACCGAGATGCTGCGCATCGCCGCCATGGCCTCGGCCTACAAGCTGCCGATCAACCCGCACACCTGCATGACGGGCATCAACATGGCCGCGTCGATCCACTTCCTCGCGTCCATCGACAACGGCGGTTACTTCGAGGGCGACGTGTCGAAGAACAACCTCTATCGCGATCAGCTCGTCAGCACACCGTTCGAGGTGGATGCCGACGGGAACGTGCGCCCGCTCGAAGCCCCGGGCATCGGCGTCGAGGTCGACGAGCGCTTCCTCGCGGCGTATCCGCCGATCGAGGGCCCGGGCTACATCTGATTCGCACTGCCTTCAACGCAGCCACCCGCAGCAACCACGGAAACCTCCATGAAACTCCTGCAATGCATCACCCTTCCCGCGCTCCTGACCGCCCTGCTGTTCGCCGCCACGGGCACTGCCCAGGCAGAAGCGCAGAGCTATCCGGACAAGCTCATCCGCATCATCGTTCCCTACCCCCCGGGCGGCTTCAACGACACCCTGGCGCGCACGGTGGGCGCCAAGCTGCAGGACGCCTGGGGCCAGACGGTGACGGTCGAGAACCGCCCCGGTGGCGCCACCCTCATCGGCACCGATGCGGCGGCCAAGTCCGCGCCGGACGGCTACACGCTGTTCATCACGCCCTTCGCCTTTGCGGTGAACCAGAGCATCTTCAAGAAGCTGCCCTACGACCCGATCAAGGACTTCGCCCCGATCACCCTGGCGGCATCAACGCCCAACCTGCTGGTGCTGTCGCCCACGGTGCCGGCCAACTCGGTCAAGGAGCTCATCGCGCTGGCCAAGAGCAAGCCCGGTTTCCTGAGCTACGCCTCCACCGGCATCGGCTCGTCGAACCATCTGTCGATGGAGTTGTTCAAGCAGATGGCGGGCGTGGACATCGTGCACGTGCCCTACAAGGGCAGCGGCCCGGCGGTGACGGACCTGCTCGGCGGCCAAATCGGTTTGATGTTCGACAACGTGCCCAACATCATCCAGCACGTCAAGGCGGGCAAGCTCAAGGCGCTGGCGGTGACCACGCCGAAGGCTTCGAAGCAGGCGCCGGGCGTGCCGACGGTGGCCGAGTCCGGCGTGCCGGGCTACGAGGTGGATGTGTGGTTCGGCTTCGCGGCGCCCGCCGGCACGCCGCAGCCGATTCTCGACAAGCTCAACACCGAGATCGTCAAGATTCTGAACATGACCGACGTGAAGGCGAAGTTCGCCGCCCAGGGCGTCGATGTGATCGGCAGCACGCAGGCGGAGTTCGCGAAGCACCTGGTCGAACAGTCGGAGATGTGGGCGAAGGTGGTGCGGGATGCGGGCGTCACGCCGGAGTGAACCGGAATGATCCCGCGCGACCGGTGACGAAGCCCGGAGTGAAGAAGTGACGCGCCCCCGGGTCCTGCTGGCCGGGGCGATCGATCCTTCGGGAGAGCGGCTCATCGCCACGCGCGCCGACATCGTGGCCGCGCCCGACGTGCGCCCCGAGACGCTTCGCCGCCTCGTGCCCGAGGCCGACGTGCTGGTCGTGCGTGCACAGTTGCCGCCCGACCTGTTCGACCATGCGCCGCGGCTGCGCGGCGTGGTGCGGCATGGGGTCGGGCTGGACATGATCCCGATGGAAGCGGCCTGCGCCCACGGCCTCCCGGTGGCCAATGTGCCGGGCTCCAACCGCGACGCAGTGGCCGAGCATGTGTTGATGTGCTTCGGCCTGCTGACGCGGCACACGCAGCGCATGGACCGCAGCCTGCGCGAATCGGGATGGGACGCGAGCCGCGGCCTGGCCGAGCGCGCCACGGAGTTGAACGGCCGAACCGTGGGCATCGTCGGCGTGGGCAGCATCGGCCTGCGCATCGCGGAGATCTGCCACTTCGGCTATCGCATGCCGGTGCTCGGCCACCAGCGCCGGCTCGATGCCTTGCCGGCCTTCATCGAAGGCGCAGCGCTCGACGAGCTCCTGGCACGCAGCGATTTCGTGGTGCTCGGCTGCCCGCTGAATGCGGCCACCCGGGGACTGATCGACGCACGCCGGCTGGCACTGATGAAGCCGGGCGCATTCCTCGTGAACGTGGCGCGCGGCGCGGTGATCGAGGAAGGCGCGCTGATCGCTGCGTTGCGCGAGGGCCGCCTGGCCGGCGCGGCGCTCGACGTGTTCGAGACCCAGCCGCTGCCGCCGCAGCATCCGCTGCTGGCCCTGGACAACGTGCTGCTCACCCCGCACGTCGCCGGGCTGACGGCACAGAGCATGGCCCGCATGAGCCAGGGCACCGCCGAAGAGGTGCTGCGGCTGCTGGCGGGCGAAAGGCCCGTGAACCTCGTCAACCCCGAAGTCTGGGAACGCCGCCCGCGCTGACCCCCGCACAAGCTGCGCCACCGCTTGCGGCGCAGCCACGAAGCATAAATCGAACGATCGTTCTATTTTTTTCCCTCGCCGATAGAATTCTGGCCCGACCGACAGCCCGACAGCGAGGACTTATCCCCATGACGCCGCAAGCGATGCTCGAGCAGTACGGCCCGCGCGAAACGATGGAATACGACGTCGTCGTCGTCGGTGCCGGCCCCGGCGGACTGGCCACCGCGATCCGCCTGAAACAACTGGCCGCCGAACAGGGCAGGGAAATTTCGGTGGTCGTGCTCGAGAAGGGCTCCGAGCCCGGCGCGCACATCCTCTCGGGCGCCATCATCGATCCGCGGGCCCTGAACGAGCTGTTGCCGAATTGGCAGGAGCTGGGCGCGCCGCTGGGTCAGGCCGTCAGCGTCGATCGCTTCCTCTTTCTCAGCGAGACCGGCGCGAAGACGACGCCCGATTTCTTCCTGCCCGACTGCTTCAAGAACCACGGCAACTACATCGCCAGCCTGGGCAATGTGGTGCGCTGGCTGGCTCAGCAGGCCGAGTCCCTGGGTGTGGAAATCTTCCCCGGCTTCGCGGCAGCGGAAGTGCTCTACAACGACGACGGCTCGGTCAGGGGCGTGGTCACCGGCAACCTCGGCATCGGCAAGGACGGGGAGCCGACGGCAAGCTTTCAGCTCGGCATGGAACTGCACGCGAAGTACACCGTGTTCGCCGAGGGATCGCGCGGGCACCTCGGCCGCGAGCTGATGGCGAAGTTCAAGCTGGCGGAAGGCCGCGACCCGCAGAGCTACGCCATCGGCCTGAAGGAGCTGTGGGAAATCGAGCCTTCCCGCCACCGCCCAGGCTTGGTCGTCCACACCGCCGGCTGGCCGCTCGACGACGACACCTATGGCGGCTCCTTCCTCTATCACGCCGAGGACAACAAGGTCGCACTCGGCTTCGTGGTCGGCCTCGACTACACCAACCCCTGGCTCAGCCCCTTCGAAGAGTTCCAGCGCTGGAAGACGCACCCCGAGATCCGCAAGTACCTCGAAGGCGGCAAGCGCCTGGGTTACGGCGCGCGCTCGATCACGGCGGGCGGCATCCTCAGCCTGCCGAAAACGGTGTTCCCCGGCGGCGCGCTGGTCGGCTGCGAGGCCGGCTACTTGAACGCGAGCCGCATCAAGGGCAGCCATGCCGCGATCAAGACGGGCATGCTGGCGGCAGAAGCCGCATTCGAGGCCGTGGGCGCCGGCCGCAAGCACGACGAACTCATCGCCTACCCGGCGGCGTTCGAGCGCAGCTGGCTGCGTGACGAACTCCTGCTGTCGAAGAACTTCAAGCAGTGGTTCAAGAAGGGCCGCCTCGTCGCCACGCTGATGACCGGCATCGAGCAATGGCTACTGCCCAAGCTGGGCGTCAAGACGCCGCCGTGGACCCTGCATCGCAGCAAGCCGGACCACCAGTCCCTGCGCTCGGCGTCGCAAAGTCCGCGCATCACCTACCCCAAGCCCGACGGCAAGCTCAGCTTCGACAAGCTTTCCTCGGTGTTCATCAGCAACACCAACCACGAGGAGAACCAGCCGGCGCACCTGACCTTGAAGGACGCCCGCATCCCGGTGTCGACCAACCTCGCCCTGTACGCTGGCCCGGAGGCGCGCTATTGCCCGGCCGGCGTGTACGAATACGCCAAGACCGAGCAGGGTGCGGACCGCCTGCAGATCAACGCGCAGAACTGCGTGCACTGCAAGACCTGCGACATCAAGGACCCGACGCAGAACATCGTGTGGGTCACGCCCGAGGGAGGCGGTGGGCCGAACTACAGCGGGATGTAGCGCGCAAGGCGGCGCCTAGGCACTCAGAAGATCAAGCCACCCAAGCCCAGCACGACCGCCAGTCCGATCAAGAAGATGATGAGGATGATCCAGCCGATGATCTTCATGCGCGCTTCGCTTTCAAAAGTTCGAGAAGCCATGTTTTGGCAAGCGGTATGCCTGACAGCAAAAGCGAAGCCGCCGACTTACTTCAAGGCGCCGTTCACCAGCCCGGACACGGCCTCCAGCGGCTTCAGTTGCTCGTCCTTCAGCCCATGCCGCCTGTAGAACTCCATGCTGTTGACGGCTACCTGAACCTTGCCGCCGGCGTCCTGCCAGACCAGCGCTTTCATCGGCAGATCGATGCCCATCGAAGGTGCGGCCTGCATCAGCGGCGTGCCGCCCTTCGGATTGCCGAAAATCAGCAGCACCGTGGGCGGCAGCTTCATGCCGGCCTTGGCCGCCGCAGCCGCATGATCGACCTTGGCGACCATCGTCAATCCGCGTGCCTCGATCGCTTTCTCCAGTCGCTGCACCGTTTCGGCATGGGTGTGCGGGCTCGCGGTCTGCGTCAGCATCGATTGCGCAAGCGCCGTGGCTGGCAGGGCCAGAACGAGAGCGAACGCGGCGGCACGGCGGACAAGCTTGAAGGTCATGGCGGGGCTCCAGTGAACGTCGGGGGGTCGAAAGGCTCGTAACGCTTCATCCTTGCACGGGGCAGATGCCCTTGGTGATGGTCGCCCTCTTGCCGGGCGGCATGCGTTGCGAGCCGGCCGCCTCCGTTGGAGGCTGAGCGCGAGCACGGCCTTGCGTCCCATGCCGCCCCGTCCTCCACAATGCTCGCAGCAACTCCGCCGCATGCCGGCACGCACCTCCTGGAGCCATGAAGCGAGCGCCGCCATGAACGAAGCCGAGGCCCGTCGGGTGCTGCTGGTGCGCGCCTTCGAGACGCCGCCCTCGGCTCCGTGGAGCGAGGCCGATGCCGCGTGGGCCAGCCGCGAGGCCTTGCAATCCCTCGGAGAGCAAGAGCCGCCGCAGGCCTTGCTCGCACAACGCGCCGCGCTGGCCAGCGCCCGACTCGGCGAGCGCGAGCCGGCAATCGCCCACGTGTTGAGCGCGAGCCAGGGCCGCGCCAGTCTGGTGTGGGCATTTCTGCTGCTCGCCGTGCTGGCCGGCCTGGCGCTCGATGCGGTGGGGTCAGGCGAGCGCATCAACATCCTCGCGCCGCCGTTCGCGGCGCTGATCGCCTGGAACGTGGCGGTCTATGCGGTGCTGGCCGTGCGCGCCTTGCGCCGCCATCGGCCTGAAGCCCGCACGAGCCCGCCCGCCGGCCCCGTGCAGCGCGCAATCGCCGGCTGGACCCACGCGCTGGCCGGCCGTGTTGCCCGCCGCCGCAAGCTGCCCGCACTGGCCGCGTTCGCGCGCGATTGGGCCCTGCTGGGCAGCCCGCTACACACGCAGCGCGTGGCCTGCATCCTGCACGGCGCCGCCGTGGCGATCGCGATCGGCGCACTCGCCTCGCTTTACCTGCGCGGCCTCGCCTTCGAGTACCGCGCCGGCTGGGACAGCACCTTTCTGTCGGTCGAGCAGGTGCACCGGGTGTTGTCCGTAGCGCTCTGGCCGGCCTTGCAGCTCACCGGGCAGGCGCTTCCCGACACGGAGCAACTGGCCGCGCTGCGTTTCTCGCTCGGCGGCGGCGGAAACGCGGCGCGCTGGATCCACCTGATCGCCGTGACCGTGGGGCTCTTCGTGCTGCTGCCGCGAGCCCTGCTGGCCGGCTGGGCCGGCTGGCGCGCGCACCACCTCGCCGAGCACTTCCCGCTGTCTCTGGACACCCCCTATTTCCTGCGCCTCATGCGCACGCACAGCGGCGAGGGCCTGGCGGTGCAGGTGCTGCCCTACAGCTACCACCTGCCGCCCGAGAACGCGCGTGGACTTGCGGCGCTGCTGACGCACAGTCTGG
>NZ_JACDCU010000255.1 GCF_013817365.1 Methylibium sp.
CCAGCAGCCTGAGCGTTGGCCTGCTGGCCCTGGTGCTGCTGGTGCTGTTGCGCACCGACCTGATCGGCAGCTGGCGTGCGGCCACGCCGCCCGACGCGCCGAACCGCTTCGTCATCAACGTGCAGCCCGACCAGGGCGCCGCTTTCCAGCAGCAACTGCGCGGGGCCGGCGTCGCCGATTACGACTGGTACCCGATGATCCGCGGCCGGCTGGTCGCCATCAACGGCCGGTCGGTCGCGCCCGACGATTACGCCGACGCGCGCGCCCAGCGCCTGGTCGAGCGCGAGTTCAACCTGAGTCACGCCGCTGAGTTGCCCGGCCACAACGAGGTGGCGGCGGGCCGCTGGCAGCCGGACGAGGCCGGCGCGATCAGCGTCGAGGACGGCCTGGCCGAGACGCTGGGCGTGGGCATCGGCGACACGCTGCGCTTCGACATTGCGGGCAGCCTGCAGGAGGGCCGCATCACCAGCCTGCGCAAGGTCGACTGGGGTTCGATGCGGGTCAATTTCTTCGTCATGTTCCCAACGCGTGGTCTGCCCGGCGACCTGCCGGTGACTTACATCGCCGCCTTCCGCGCGCCGCCGGCCGTGCCGGGCGAGCCGGGTTTCGACAACGCGCTGGCTCGCGCCTTTCCCAACATCACCAACGTCGATGTGTCGGCCTCCATCGCCCAGGTGCAGCGCGTGCTCGACCAGGTGATCCGCCCGGTCGAGTTCCTGTTCGGCTTCACCCTGGCCACCGGCCTGGTGGTGCTGTTCGCTGCCGTCACCGCCACGCGCGAACAGCGTGCCCGCGAGTTCGCGGTGATGCGTGCGCTCGGCGCGGGCAGCCGGCTGCTGGGGCAGGTGCAGCGCGCCGAACTGCTCGGCGTCGGCGCCCTGGCCGGCGTGCTGGCCTCGCTGGCCGCGATGGCGGTGGGCTGGGCGCTGGCCCGCTACGCCTTCGAGTTCAGTTGGGGCGCGCCGTGGTGGGTGCCGCTGGCCGGCGGCGGCGCCGGCGCACTGCTGGCCCTTGCGGCGGGCTGGTGGGGCTTGCGCGAGGTGCTGGCCCGGCCGGTGGTCGAGACTTTGCGGCGGGCCGCGCTGTGAGGGGGCGCGCATGACCCGCTTGCGCCAGCTCTGGTACGACGTGCGCTCGAGCTTCTGGTTCCTGCCCGCGTTCATGCTCACCGGCGCGATCGCGCTGGCGTTGCTGCTGATCGACATCGACACGCGGCTCGCCGGCGACCTGTTCTCGAACTGGCCGCGCCTTTTCGGCGCGGGCGCCGAGGGCGCGCGCGGGCTGCTCCAGGTGATCGCCGGATCGATGATTTCGGTGGCCGGCGTGGTGTTCTCGATCACGCTGGTGGCGCTGTCGCTGGCGTCCAGCCAGTACACCTCCCGGGTGCTGCGCCATTTCATGCGCGACCCGGCCAACCAGTTCGTGCTCGGCAGCTTCGTGGGCATCTTCGCCTACTGCCTGATCGTGCTGCGCACCATCCGGGGCTCGGACGAAGGCAGTTTCGTGCCGGCGCTCGCCGTGCTGGTCGGCCTGCTGCTCGGCCTGGTCGGCATCGCGGTGCTGGTGTTTTTCATCCACCACATCTCGGTCTCGATCCAGGCTTCGCAGATCCTCGCCACCGTGGCCGACGAAACCCTGCGCGTCATCGACAAGCTCTTCCCGGCCGACGCCGGCCCCGCCGCCGATGACACCGACGAGCCCATGCCGGCGGCGGTGCCGGGGCAGGGCTGGCACCCCGTGTCGGCCGAGCGCAGCGGCTACATCGAGCAGGTCGATGTGGAGACCCTGCTCGTTTTCGCCGTCGGCCACGGCGCCGTATTGCGCCTGGAGCACGGCATCGGCGATTTCGTGGTCGAGGGCACCGCCTTTGCGTGCGTGCTTAGCGCCGAGCCCCCGACCGAGGCCGACGCTGCCCGGCTGCGCGCCGCGCTGAGCGTCGGGCGCACGCGCTCGCTCGACAAGGACGTGGCTTTCGGGATCCGCCAACTGGCCGACGTGGCGCTCAAGGCCTTGTCGCCCGGCATCAACGACAGCACCACGGCCGAGATGTGCCTGGACTGGCTCGGCGCCATCCTGCTGCGGCTGGCCGACCGGCCCCTCAGGGCGCGGCGGCACGGCGCCGACGGCCGGCTGCGGCTGGTCGACTGCGGCCCAAGCTACAAGGCCCTCGCGAACGAGGCGCTGGACCCGGTGCGCCAGAACGCTGCCGGGAATGTGTCGGTGCTGACCCGCCTTTTCAGAGTGCTGCGCCTGGTGGGAGCGCACACACGCCTGCCCGGTCGGCGCCGGGTGCTGCTCGGGCATGCACAGGCGGCTGCCGAGCTGGCCCGGCGCAGCGTGGAGGCGCCGCGCGACCGCGCCCGGCTCGACGCGCTGGCCGCGCAGCTTGTCGCGGAACTGAGCTTGCCGGCGCCGGGCTGAGTGCCCCTGCGCGCTCGCCGCGACGCCCGCACCCGCTCCGCGGACCGGCCGTGCGCGGCCGGTCCGGCCGCCGTGCCGCCTGATGCATGCCACCCGGTGTGACCGATTGTGCGAAGCACGCCTCGGCTCCGGCCCACCGGCCCGGTAGCGCTGCGGATGCCGGCCGATATCCCCTATCCTCCCGACCGGCGCCGTCCGCTGGCGCGAAGACTCACGCCTTGCACGATGCCCCGCCTTCATCCGCTGCTCTCGGAACGCCGGCCGTCGCCTTTCCGATGACGGGCCCGTCGCCTGTGAACGCCGTGGCGCCCGCCGCCGGCCCCCCGCGGCGGCGCCTCCTGTACTGGCTGGACGATCTGCCGGTCGCCAGCAAGCTGACCCTGATCGTGCTGCTGTTCGTTGCGGTGATCGTGGGCATGGTCGCGATCGGCAAGCTCAGTGCCGACGTGCTGTCGAGCGTACGTGCCTATGTCCAGGGCGAGGGCCACTGGGCCAAGGCGCATCGCGATGCGGTGTACTACCTGGTGCGTTACTCGCACAACGGCGATGAAGACGATTACCGGCGCTACCAGGCCGCTCTCAGCGTCAATCTCGGCGACCGCCAGGCGCGCATCGAGCTGCAAAAGCGCGAGCCGGACTACACGCGGGCGCGCCAGGGCTTCCTGCAGGGGCGCGTGCACCCCGACGACATCGACGAGGTGATCTGGATCTTCCGGCGCTTCGGCCACCTCGGCCACCTGCAACGCGCGATCGAACTGTGGACCCAGGGCGACGCCCAGATCGACGAGTTGCGCCGCCTCGGCACCGCGCTGCACGCCGAAATGCGCTCGGCCGGCACCACGTACGAGCGGCGTGCCGAGCTGGTCGGCCAGATCGAAGACCTGCACCGCGTGCTCATTCCGCTCGAAGACCAGTTCTCGGCCACGCTGGGCGAGGCGGGGCGCTGGGTGACCCACCTGCTGCTGACGCTCACCTTGACCACGGCGGGGGCGATGCTGGCCCTGGGCCTGATCGTGGCGCACTACCTGACGCGCCGCATCAACCGCCAGATCGACGACCTGCGGCGCGCCGCGCTGCGCGTGGCGGAAAACGATTTCGACCACCGCGTGGACGTCGGCTCGGCCGACGACCTGGGCCGCCTGGCCATGAGCTTCAACGACATGCTCGCGCGCCTGCGCCAGCACCGCAGCGATCTCGAGGCCGGCGCGCTGGAACTGCAGCAGGCCACCTCCGCGGCGCAGGCCTTGGCGCTGCAGGCCGAGACCGCGAGCCAGGCCAAGAGCCAGTTCATGGCCAACATGAGCCACGAGATCCGCACGCCGATGAACGGCATTCTCGGCATGACAGAGCTGCTGCTCGGCACCCCGCTCGATGAGCGTCAGAGCCGCTTCGCGCAGGCCGTCTACCGCTCCGGCGAGAGCCTGTTGGAGATCATCAACGACATCCTCGATTTCGCGAAGATCGACGCCGGCAAGCTCGAACTCGCCCCCGCCGATTTCGCGCCGCGCACGCTGGTCGAAGACCTGCTGGAGCTGCTGGCGCCGCGCGCCCAGGAGCGCGGCCTGGAGGTGAGCTTTCGCGAGGAGCCGGGGCTGCCGGCGGTCCTGCACGGCGATGCGCTGCGACTGCGTCAGGTGCTCACCAACCTGGTTGCCAACGCAATCAAGTTCACCGAGCGGGGCGAGGTCGTGGTCGACCTCAGGCGATGCGCGCCGCCGCAGGGTGCCGCCGCAGAAGGCGAGGGCGCCCGCCGGGTGTGGGTCGAATTCAGCGTGCGCGACACCGGCATCGGCATTCCCGAGGACGTGCAGCCGCGCCTGTTCTCCGCCTTCACGCAGGGCAGCAGCGGCATGGCGCGGCGCTACGGCGGCACCGGGCTGGGCCTGGCAATTTCCCGTCAATTGGTCGAACTGATGGGCGGCAGCATCGCCGTGCAAAGCCGGCCCGGCCTGGGCTCCACGTTCTCGTGCCGGGTGCCGCTGGTAGCCGCCCTGGACGAAACCGGCCACGACACCGAAGCGCGCAGCATGCCGGCGCTGCGCGTGCTGGTGGTCGAAGACAACGAAACCAACCGCACCGTGCTGCACGGCCTCCTTGGCGCCTGGGGCCTGCAAGTGGTGCTGGCCAGCGACGGCGAGCATGCGCTCGAGCTGCTGCATGCGGAACATGCTGCCGGCCGCAGCTTCGACGTGGCCCTGGTCGACATGCAGATGCCGCGCCTGGACGGGCTGGCGCTCGCGCGGGCGGTGGCGGCGCAGCCCGAGTTCGCCGCCATGAAGCTGATCCTGCTGTCCTCGGTGAGCGCGCCCGACGACGCGCGCCGGGCGCAGGCGGCGGGCTTTCGCCGCTTCGTCGCCAAGCCGGTGCGCCAGGCGGAGCTGCGCCAGGCGCTGCTCGGCGTATCCGGCCCCGCACCGGCGCCTGGCACGGTTGCGAGCCTGCGCATCGATGCGAACGTGCTGGTGGTCGAGGACAACCTGGTCAACCAAGAGGTGGTCAGCCAGATGCTGCGTCGCCTGGGCTGCCGCGTCCATGTGACCGCCACCGCCATGGACGGCCTGCGCGCCTTGTGCGAGCAGGTGTTCGACCTGGTCATGATGGACATTCAGATGCCGGGCATGGACGGGGTCGAGGCGCTGGGCTGGTTTCGCCGCGGCGCCGGCGAGCGCTTCGTGTTCCTCACGCCGCCGTCCACGCCGGTGGTGGCCGTCACCGCCAACGCCCTTGGCGGTGACCGCGACCGCTTCCTCGGCATCGGCTTCGATGACTACCTCTCCAAACCCTTCCGGCAGAGCCAGCTGCACGCGCTGCTCGCGCAGCGCCTCCCGGCAGCGGCGATCCTGCCTGCCGTTTCTGTTTCCGTTCCCGTCCTCGAGCCCGCCATGACGATCCCTGCCTCCCCGATGCCGCTGCCCGACACCCACGGGCTGGACCCGCAGGCCTTGCAGCGCCTGCGCGACCTCGATCCGAGCGGCGCCAACCATCTGTTCGAGCGGGTCGTGCAGGCCTTCGACGCCTCGACCGGCCGGCTGATGCCGCAGCTCGACGAGGCGCTGGCCTCGCGCCACTGGCCCGGCGTGCGGCACGTGGTGCACACACTCAAGTCGTCTTCGGCGAGCATCGGGGCGCTCAAGTTGTCGGCGCTTTGTGCCGAGATCGAAGGCATGATCCGCAACGACGACGTGCAGGCGCTCGGCGAGCGGGTGGCGGCCATGCATGCCGAGACGGCCGTGGTGCGCGATAGTCTGCGTGCGCTGCTGGCACCCACCGCCTGACGCCGGCCCGGCCGAACCGACGAACGCTTCGCGAACGATCCGAAAACCCAGCCCATGACCCCGCGCGCAGACTCCGCCGCCGACGACCCGCTGGAGCGCCCGCGCGTCCTGCTGGTCGATGACGACGAGGTGAATCTGCTGCTCACCTCGGTCGCGCTGCGCGAGCGCGGCTTTGCCGTCACCGAAACCACCAGCGGCGAGCGCGCCATCCGCATGCTGGCCGACTGGTCGCCCGACGTGATCGTGCTCGACGCCCTGATGCCCGGGCTCGACGGTTTTGCGACCTGCCGCGAACTGCGCATGCTGCCCGGCTTCGAATCGATGCCGGTGCTCATGCTCACCGGCCTGGACGACGACGCCTCGATCACCCGCGCCTACGAGGC